>CAYLZU010000018.1:1410-21237 GCA_964388005.1 uncultured Burkholderiaceae bacterium | reverse complement strand
CCTGAAGCACGACCGCGGCGGCATGGTCGACGTCGAGTTCATCGTCCAGTACCTCGTCCTGGCGCATGCGCACGAGCAGCCGCGGCTGCTCGGCAACCTCGGCAACATCGCCCTGCTGCGCATTGCCGGCGAGCTGGGCCTGATCGACGCCGGGCTGGGCAAGGCCGTCGGCGACGCCTACCGGCGCTTTCGCAAGCTGCAGCACGAGCTGCGGCTGAACAGTGCCGAGTACGCGCGGGTGCCGGCGGCGGCGGTGGCGGCGGAAGTCGCGGCGGTGAAGGCGCTATGGCGCGGCGTCTTCGGCACCGACGCGCCTTGACCCTGCTGCTTGCGTCGAAGCGGCCCGATGCTGACGCTCGCACCCGCGGCATCGACTGCCGCCTGCCCGGCGGGTGACGGCGATGCGTGGCGCGCGCCAGGGTCATCGCCCGCATGTGCCGGGCACGCGCGGCCGGCGATGGGTGCCCAGGCGTGACGCTCGATGCCCTCTGCTCGACGACCCACGATGGGATGGCGCGCGCAATGCGGTTCACGGCAGTCTCCGCGGCCTTCTGAGGATGCGATGGCCGATGGCACGGCGAGCGACGGGCGCACACGGGCAGGGCATGTCCTTCGCCGCGCCGGAGGCACGGCCAGGGTGGCGATGACGGGGCGCGCGTGAGTTCCTCGCCGTCGGGCGCGGCGCCGGCGCGCCAGTCCGATCCGCCAGCGCCGGCGCAGGCCGAAGGGCGCGAGCGGCCGCCGAGGCGACCGGCGCGGCATGACCGCGTGCCGATGGTGGTGAGCCTGCTGGTCTCGCTGCTGATGCATGCGCTGCTGTTGAGCCTGACCTATGGCGGTCCGGGACCCGGGCTTCCCGGCTTCGGTTTTCCCTGGCGGGAGCGCCGGGCCGAGGCGCTGCCGCTGCGCGTCTTGCTCGTTCCGGCGAATCGCCAGGCCGCCGAAGCGGCGAGCACGGCGGTCGCGGGACAGTTGCCGCGCGAACCGATCGGTCCGACTGCTGCCGGCCGGCCGGCGCCGGCGCCATCGGCGCCTCCTTCGCCGAACCTCGTGGGAAGAGTGGTCGCGGCCGCACCCGCCGCCGAGGCGAACGCACCGGCCGAGCCGACGCGAAGCGCCGCCGCCGTGGCGGAACCCGCCCCGGTGCCTGCGCGCGCCGACAAGCCCGGCGATGCGGCGCCGCCACCGGTTTCCGCGCCCGCCGCGATCGAGGCCGAGCCTTCAAGCCGAGCGCCGCAAGCGACCGTGGCCGCATCGGCGCCGGCCTTGACCATCGCTGCGGTGCCGGGCGCGCTGCGCGACGAAAGCGCCGCGTCAGCGGAGCGGCCCGAACCGATCGCGCGCAGGCGAGTCGATCCGGCGGCGCCGGAGCGCCCGCCGACTGCGGACGAGCCCGCTGTCAGGGAGCCCGAGCCGCATCGCCACGCGACCGTCGACGAGGATGCTGCGCGAGATGAGGCGGCGCGCGCCGAGCGCCAGCGGCAGGAGGCCGAACGGCAGGAGGCGGCGCGGTTTGAACTCGCCCGTCAGGACGCAGAACGGGTCGCGGCCGAGCGGCGGGAGGCCGAGCGCCAGGAGGCCGCTCGGCAGGACGCGGCGCGTCGGGAAGAGGAGCGAGCCGAGGCCGATCAACGCGAAGCCGCGCGGCGGGAAGCCGAAAGAGCGGAGGCCGAGCGCCAGGAGGCTGCGCGCCGGGAAGCGGGGCGCCTCGAAGCGCAGCGAAAGGAGGCCGAACGGCAGGAAGCTGCGCGACTGGAGGTTGCCCGTCGGGAAGCGCAACGCCTCGAAACCGAGCAACGGGAAGCCGAACGGAAGGAGGCGGCCCGCCAGGACGCAGCCCGTCGCGAAGCGGAGCGAATCACGGCCGAAAGGCAGGCGGCCGAACGCCAGGAGGCTGCGCGGCAGGAGATGGCGCGCCGGGAAGCGGAGCGCATCGAAGCCGAGCGACGCGAAGCGGCCCGGCAGGAGGCAGCCCGTCGCGAAGCGGAGCGCATCGCGGCCGAACGCCAGGAAGCCGCACGGGCCGAGGCCGCGCGTCAGGCAGAGGCCGCGCGTCAGGCCGAGGCCGCGCGGCAGGTAGAGGCTGCGCGGCAGGCAGAGCTCGCGCGGCTCGAGGCACGGCAGAAGGAGGAAGCAAGGCGGGAAGAGCGGCTGCGGGCCATCGGCCGACAGCTGGACCAGGAGGCCGCGCAACGCGAGGCCGCCTCGAACGCCGCCCGTTCGACCTCCACGCTGCCGCTGTCGTTGAGCACCGCGCGTCGGGCGCGGCTATGGGGGCGCGCCGACACCAACGCCGAACTCATCCTGTACGCGGAGGCGTGGGAGCGGAAGATTCACCTGAACACGCCGGTCGAGGTCGTACGCGAGCTGGCGAAGCGGCCCCGCGTCGATCCGATGGTGACGGTCGCCATCCGCAGCAACGGATCGGTGGAGTCGGTGACCTTCGTCCGCTCCAGCGGCGTGGCCGAAGTCGACGAAGCGATCCGGCGCATCGTCAAGAGCCACGAGCACTACGCCGAGTTCCCGCCCGCGCTGGCCCGCGACTACGACGTGATCGAAATCCGCCGGACCTGGCACTTCGACGTGGCCGTCAGGCTGTACTGACGGTACGGCGACCGCCGGCTGGCCGCGTGGACATCGGCCGCAGAGTCGAGGTCGGGTTGCTCCTGCTGCCTCCGGCGCTGGCGCGGGTGCACGCTGCGTTGCGGCTGCCCGGCAACCCCAGTGGCGTCGCAAGCCTGCGCAGCGCCGGCGCGCTGCGGTAGGTCGATGCGACGGCGCCGGAACGCGAAGAAGGCGACGTTGTCGGCGCCCGCGCGCGCGGCGGCACCAGCGGCGGCCCAGCAACGCCGGGTTCGCCCTGCTGCGGCCTTCGTTCGGCTCCGTCGGCAATCAGCGGTCGGAAGAGATCGTAAGGTCGGCTCTGTTGCGTCAAGCGAGTTTCACCGATCGGCGAATGGCCGACGCGCGAAAGGCGGCTGTCGGCAATCCCACGTCCTGCATCCTCGCGGCCGCGCCACGCGCGTCCGCAGCGTTCATCAGTGGCTCTCCTCGGGGCATGGGGCGCACCGGCCGCGCGCCTGGAACCTCCGCCTCTCCGGCCACGGCCTGCTCGTACTCGATCGACTCGCGCGAACCCCGGTGCGTGTGCACCATACACAAACGAGCAGCGCTGACCTGATACGTGAACTCAAGCAAGCAGGTTGGCGACTTGTCCGGGTCAACGGATCTCATCATGTCTTCATGCACCCACGGCGCGCAGGCATCGTGGTGGTCCGTCACCCCAAGAAGGACCTGGGCACTGGGCTGGTGAAGGCCATACGGCGACAGGCCGGGATTTGAGAAGAGGCATGCAACATGCGTTACCCCGTCGCGATTGAGCCCGGTACCGACACTGAAGCTTTCGGCGTCGTCGTGCCCGACCTGCCTGGGTGCTTCTCGGCCGGTGACACGATGGAAGAGGCCATGGCCAAGACCGAAGAGGCCATCGCTGCATGGATCGAGACCGCCCTTGATTCGGGGCAGGACATTCCGCAGCCGTCCAGCATCGACGTCTTGCGAAAGAAGCACAAGGAATGGAAGGCGTGGGTCTGGGCCGTCGTCAAGGTGGACCCCGCGGTACTTGATGACACACTGGAGCGAGTCAACATCAGTCTGCCGCGTCGCGTGCTGCACCGACTCGACGCACTGGCGCGCGCCACGGGCGAGACCCGCTCGGGGTTCATCGCCCGCATGGCCCTGGAAAGCCACCAGACCACTCCCTGATCACCGTCTGCTTCCCTCCGCGCCTGCTGTGCGGCCCTCGATCGGGGCTGCCGAGTACCCGCTCCGGGTCGAATTGCGTCGCCTCGGGGCCGCCGCGTGCAGACAGTCGAGCACGGCACCACCGGCCGAACGAAGCTCCCAGCAGCACGGCCGATGCCGTTCAGCCGAGGTGCCGCAGCGCGAGGTACGCCGCCATGCCGACGCCCATCGTCGCCAGCAGGCTGCGCGTGGCCAGCATCGCTGCGATGGCGATGCTGCCCGCGACGAACTTGGCGTTGCCGAGCGAGATCGCCCAGGCGCCGTGCTCGGTCAGCAGTT
The DNA here is from genome assembly GCA_964388005.1 of uncultured Burkholderiaceae bacterium. Classification (GTDB taxonomy): domain Bacteria; phylum Pseudomonadota; class Gammaproteobacteria; order Burkholderiales; family Burkholderiaceae_F; genus JADJWR01. Next base: position 17,154 of record CAYLZU010000018.1, on the reverse strand, counting down.
CGGGCGCGATCAGTGCCGTCAGCGCGCAGGCCGGCGCGAAGCGCATCGCGTGCTGCACGCGTTCGGGCAGGACGATGCGGTCGCCGAAGGCCAGCATCACCGTGCGCGTGGCCACCGTGACCAGCGTCATCAAGGCAGTCGTGAGCCAGATCTCGACGGCGCTCATCGCTGCGGCCGCAACCGGTCCTGGAGCACGTCGACCGCCATCGCCGCGCCGATGCCGGCGACGACGGCGATCACCAGCCCCAGCTTCAGTGGCGCGCCGGCGGCGAGCACGGCCACCACGGCGGCCACCAGCGCCCCGGCGATGGTGGGCGCGCCGGCGATCATCGGCAGCACCAGCGCCACCAGCGCCAGGATGGCGACGAAGTCCAGCCCCCAGCCCTCGGGGATGCCGGCGCCGAGGAAGATGCCGGCCGCCGCCGAGCTCTGCCACACCACCCAGGTGCCGCTGCAGATGCCGAGATAGAACCAGGTCTGTTCGGTTGCACCGCGCGGCGGTAGCGGCTGCACCGACCAGCGCGAGACGCTGAGCGCGAAGCTGACATCGCCGGTCACGTAGCCGAGCGCCATCCGTTTGCCGAGCGGCAGGTGGCGGAAGTACGGATAAAGCCCGGCGGTGAAGATCACGAAGCGCAGGTTGACCACGGCGGTAGTGGCGAGCACCACCCAGATCGGCGCGCCGGCGGCGATCAGCGGCAGCGCGGCAAGCTGGGCGCTGCCGGCGAACATCGCCAGCGACATGCCGAGCGCCTGCCACTGGGTGAGCCCGCTCTTGACCATCGCCACGCCGGTGACCAGCCCCCACGCGGCGAGCGCAACCAGCGCCGGCGCGACGACGAGCAGGCCATCGAGCCAGGCGGCGCGGCGGGCCCGCGCCGTCGCGCTGTCGCGCCCGAACACGGCGCGTCCGATCATCGCCGCCTCACGCCAGGGCCGGGGTCTGGCCTCGCCTGTGCAGCCACAGCAGCGCCGCGGTGGCCAGCACGATCGCCGGCAGCGAATACAGGTTCAGGTCGGTCCAGCCGCTGGCCGACAGCAGCGCGCCGGAGGCCGCCGACGAGGTAGCCATCGTCAGGAACACCGCCAGGTCGTTGACTCCCTGCACGCGCGCCTTCTCCGCCGGCCGGTAGGTCGTGGTCAGCAGCGCGGTGGCGCCGGTGAACATGAAGTTCCAGCCGAGCCCCAGCGCAAACAGCGCGATCCAGAAGTGCCAGTAGGTCAGGCCGGCGTGCGCCACCGCGACGGTGACGAACATCAGCGCGCAGCCGGCCAGCATCACCCGCTCGCGGCCGTAGCGGCGCAGCAGCGAGCCGGTGAAGAAGCCGGGCGCGAACATCGCGATCACGTGCCACATGATCACGTCGGCCGACTGCGGGTAGCCGAAGCCGCAGACCTTCATCGCCAGCGGCGTGGCGGTCATCAGCAGGTTCATGGCGCCGTAGCTCACGGCGCCCACCAGCACCGCGACGATGAACGCCGGCTGCGCCGCGATCTCGGCGAGCGGCCGCGCCGCGCCGCCGCTCGCGGCGTGCTTCGGCTGCGGGATGTGCAGCCGGCTCGCCACCGCGCAGGCCGCCAGCGCCACCACCGCCAGCACCAGGTAGGTGCCGGCGAAGGCGGTCGGCAGCGCCTCGCGCGTCAGCTTGCTCACCTGCGGGCCGAAGACGCCGCCGGCCAGCCCGGCAGCGAGCACCCAGGAGATGGCGCGTTCCTTCATCTCCGGCGCGTAGGCGTCGGCGACGTCGGCGGCGGCAAAGCGCATGTACTGGGCGAAGGCGTTGTACAGCCCGACGACGAAGGTGCCGGCGCACAGCAGCGCGAAGCTCGACGTGAACACGCCCGCGGCGGCGATCGACGTGCCGAGGAATCCCATCGCCGTGCCGAACATGAAGCCGGCGCGCCGGCCCCAGCGGCCCATCGCCAACGAGGCCGGCAGCGTCGTCAGCGCCGAACCGACGATGTAGGTCGTCACCGGCAGTGTGGCCAGCAGCGGCGTCGGGGCCAGTGCCAGACCGACGAGGCCGTTGACGGCGATCAGCGTGACGTTGTTGACGTACAGCAGCGCCTGGCAGGCGACCAGCAACGCGATCTGCGCGCGGGCGCGGGAGGGGTCGTGCGACACGGCGCCGATTGTATGGGCCGCGGCGCCGCAGCCCCGCGCCGCTAGAATCGGCGCCTTGCGAGCTGGGAGAGAAGACATGTCGATGGCCGACCGCGACGGGTTCATCTGGTACGACGGCAAACTGGTGCCGTGGCGCGACGCGAACACGCACGTGCTCACCCATTCGCTGCACTACGGGCTGGCGGTGTTCGAGGGCGTGCGCGCCTACAAGACCGCGATCGGCACCGCGATCTTCCGCCTGCGCGAGCACACAGACCGGCTGTTCAACTCGGCCAAGATCTTCATGATGGAGATTCCTTACTCGCGCGAGCAGATCAACGAGGCGAGCCGCGAGGTGGTGCGCGCCAACAGGCTCGACTCCTGCTATCTGCGCCCGCTCGCCTTCTACGGCTCGGAGAAGATGGGCGTCAGCCCGAAGGGCGCCAAGGTGCACGTGGCGATCGCCGCCTGGCCGTGGGGCGCCTATCTCGGCGAGGAAGGGCTGGAAAAGGGCATCCGCGTCAAGACCTCGTCGTTCCAGCGGCACCACATCAACGTGTCGATGGTGCGATCGAAGACCGCCGGCCACTACGTCAACTCGATCCTCGCCAACCTGGAAGCGACCAACGACGGCTACGACGAGGCGCTGCTGCTCGACACCCAGGGTTTCGTCGCCGAGGGCGCCGGCGAGAACCTGTTCGTGGTCCGCGACGGCCGGATTCACGAGCCGGAGATGGTCTCGGGGCTGATGGGGATCACCCGGGCCAGCATCATCGAGCTGGCAGCGGACCTCGGCTACACCGTCACCGCCAGGCCGATGACGCGCGACGACGTCTATCTCGCCGACGAGGCATTCTTCACCGGAACCGCCGCCGAGGTGACGCCGATCCGCGAGGTCGATGGCCGCACGATCGGCGCCGGACGGCGCGGCCCGGTCACCGAGAAGCTGCAGACGCTGTTCTTCGACGTCGTCAACGGCCGCGCCGAGAAGTACCGGCGCTGGCTGACCGCGGTCTGACGCGATGGCACCCGATCTGCCGGTCGTCGAGCTGGCGGCGAAGGACCTGCCGGCGTTCTGCCCCAATCCGCAGATGCCGGTGTGGAACCATCATCCGCGCGTGTTCCTCGACGTCGCCACCCGCGGCGAGGCGATGTGCCCGTAGTGCGGCACGCGCTACCGGCTGAAGGCGGGCGAGAAGGTCACCGGCCACTGACGGCGGGGGTTCCGGCGTGTCGCGCTTCGCGAAACCGCTGCTGTTCGCCTCGAGCGACGAGTGCGAGCAGGCCTTCTATGAGGCGCTCGAGAACGCCGATGCCGACGCCGCCGTCGACCTGTGGCTCGACGACTCCGACGTCTGCTGCGTGCATCCCGGCGGCCCCCGCCTGCTCGGCCACGCCGCCGTGACCGGATCGTGGCGGGCGATCCTCGCCAACGGCCCGTTGCGCGTGCGCGCGGTGTCGAAGAAGACGCTCGACACGCCGATGATCGCGCTGCACAACGTGGTCGAGGAAGTGCTGGTCGCGCAGGGCCGGTCGCAGAAGATCGTGCAGGTGGTCGCCACCAATGCCTACGTCAAGACGCCGTCCGGCTGGAAGATGGTGCTGCACCACGCGTCGCCGGTGCCGGAAGGGCAGGCGAGCGAGGTCGAGTCGCCGAGCGGGCCGCTGCATTAGGCGCGTCGGGTGGACGCGATCGGTGCGCGATCGCACCCGCACCCGAGGCGGAACAGGAGTCAGGCGCGCCGCCTCGAAGCGGCTCGGCGCCGGCGCGCAGGACAACTGACACGAGCTGCGCGCCGAGCGCGCCGCGAAGCCTGCCGGTCGAATCTCCGAGCCGATGCCAGTCGTTGAATCGAGCTACCGCGCGCCGCCGTGGCTGCCGGGGGCGCATCTGCAGACGATCGCGGCGGCGCGGCTGCTGCCCTTGCCCCGGGTCGACTATCGCCGCGAGCGGTGGGAGACGCCGGATGGCGACTTCGTCGATCTCGACTTCGCTGTCCCCGAACCGGCCGCCGCGAACGCGCCGGTGCTGGTGCTGTTCCACGGGCTGGAGGGCTGCTCGCGGTCGCACTACTCGCGAGCGGTGATGCGGGCAGCGGCGGATCGCGGCTGGCGCGGCATCGTGCCGCACTTCCGCGGCTGCTCGGGCGAGCCGAACCGGCTGCCGCGCGCCTATCACTCGGGCGACTCCGACGAAGGCGACTGGATTCTCCGTTCCGTCCACGCGCGCTGTCCGGGAGCGCCACTCTATGCGGTCGGCATCTCGCTCGGCGGCAACATGCTCGCCAAGTGGCTGGGCGAGCGCGGCGGCGATGCCGCCTTCGTCACCGCCGCGGCGTCGGTCGGTTCGCCGCTCGATCTCGCCGCCGGCGGCGCCGCCCTCGGCCGCGGCTTCAACAGGGTCTACACGGCGATGTTCCTGTCGACGCTGAAGCGCAAGGCGCTGGAGAAGATCGCGCGCTTTCCGGGAGTGGCCTCGGCCGAGGACGTGCGGTCGAGCCGCAACCTGTACCAGTTCGACAATGCCTACACCGCCCCGGTGCACGGCTTTCGCGACACCGACGATTACTGGGCCCGCGCCTCGGGCAAGCCGCTGCTCGCCGCCGTCGAGGTGCCGCACCTGGTGCTGAACGCGCGCAACGACCCGTTCGTGCCGGCGGCGAGCCTGCCGCACCCACGGGAGGTGTCGCGCTTCGTGCACCTGGAGCAGCCGGAGCACGGCGGCCACATCGGCTTCCCGCAAGGCAGCCTGCCGGACAGCCTTGGCTGGCTGCCGCGGCGGCTGTTCCGCTTCTTCGAGCAGGGGCAGTAGCGCCGCTCAGCCGCGGCCCACGAAGGGCATGTTGGTGGCCATGATGGTCATGAACTGCACGTTCGACTCCAGCGGCAGGCCGGCCATGAACACCACCGCCCGGGCCACGTGCTCGACGTCCATGCGCGGCTCGGCCGCGATGCGGCCGTCGGCCTGCGGCACGCCGTTTCGCATCCGCTCGGTCATCTCGGTGGCGGCGTTGCCGATGTCGATCTGGCCGCAGGCGATGTTGTACGGCCGGCCGTCGAGCGACAGGCACTTGGTGAGCCCGGTGATCGCATGCTTGGTGGCGGTATACGGCGTCGAGTTCGGCCGCGGCGCGTGCGCCGAAATCGAGCCGTTGTTGATGATGCGGCCGCCCTGCGGTGTCTGCCGCTTGAAGTGCTTCACCGCCTGCCGCGCGCACAGGAACGAGCCGGTGAGATTCGCATCGACCACCGCCCGCCACTGCTCCACCGGCAGCTCGTCGATCGCCACCGGCGGCGCGCCGGTGCCGGCATTGTTGAACAGCAGGTCGACGCGGCCGAAGTGCCGCACCGTCTCGTCGAACAGCCGCTCGACGGCGGCCGCGTCGGTGACGTCGCAGGGGGCGACCAGCGTCTGCCCGGCGGCCGCTGCCGCCGTGGCTTCCAGTGCCTCGCGCCGCCGCCCGGCCAGGACCACGGCGTAGCCGGCAGCGGCGAGCGCCACCGAAACCGCGCGGCCGATGCCGGTACCGGCGCCGGTCACCACTGCCACCTTGCGCGCTGCTGCGTTCATGTCATCGTCTCCTCGTGCCGAGGAGGCGAGCTTATCGGCAAGTGTTTCGCGGCGCAGCCGGCGGCTCCGCTACTCTGGCGCCCATGGATGCCAGCGTGCTCGCCGCCATCGCCCGATGGCCGAACGTGCCCGATGTCTACGGCTGGCTGTCGCTCACCGCGCGCGGCCAGTGGCGGCTGCGCGGCGAGGCGATCGGCAACGCCGCGATCCGCGACTTCATCGGCCGCAACTACTCCCACGACGAGCGCGGCTGCTGGTGCTTCCAGAACGGCCCGCAGCGGGTCTACGTGGCGCTCGAACTGACGCCCTGGGTGTATCGGTTGCACGACGGCGGCGGCCCGGTCAGCCACACCGGCGTGAGGCCGCGCGAGCTGCGTGCCGCGGCGCTGCTCGACGACGGCCGCCTGGTGCTGGCGACCGAACTCGGCGCCGGCGTGATCGACGACCGCGACGCGCCGGCGATGCTGCCCGCGCTCGCCGCTGACGGCGGAGCGCGGCTCGATGATGCGTTGCTGGAGCGGTGGCTCGCCGGCGGGGTCGAGGCGACGCTGACGGCATCGGTGCTCGGGCTGTCGGGAGCGGCGGTTGCCGTCGAACGGCTCGATGCCGGGCGGCTGGGCTCGCGCTTCGGCTTCGTGCGCGACCCTTCGCCCTGAGCGCGCACGGCCGCTCCGCAGCGCTCAGCCTTCGAGCGGCAGCGAGAAGAAAGTCTGATCAGCCGCGCACGGCCGCTCCGCAGCGCTCAGCCTTCGAGCGGCAGCGAGAAGAAAGTCTGATCAGCCGTCGCCGCCGTCAGTCGAACACCGGCGACTCGACGCCAAGCACCTTGTGCAGCTTGGGGCTGGTGGTCGTGTACTGCAGGTGGATCTTCCGGTCCGGGAACACGTAGCTGGCGGCGCCGAACGCGGCCAGCGCCGCTTCGTGAAAGCCTGACAGGATCAGCTTCTTCTTGCCCGGGTAGGTGTTGATGTCGCCGACGGCGAAGATGCCGGGCACGTCGGTCTCGAACTTCTCGGTGTCGACCACGATCTGCTTGCGCTCCAGCGCCAGGCCCCAGTGGGCGATCGGCCCCAGCTTCGGCGACAGGCCGAAGAACACCAGCAGCGCGTCGAGCGGCACGCGCCGGGTGACGCCGTCGGGCGAGGTGACGCGGATTTCGGTCATCCGTCCGTCGCGTTCCTCGAATCCGGACACGGTGCCGATCATGAACTGCATCTCGTGCGCCTCGACCAGCTCGCGCATCTTCGCCACCGACGCCGGCGCGGCGCGGAAGCCGTCGCGCCGGTGCAGCAGGATCACGCTCTCGGCCTGGCCGACGAGGTTCAGGGTCCAGTCGAGCGCCGAGTCGCCGCCGCCGCAGATGACCAGGTTCCGGCCGTGGAACTGCTTCGGATCGCGGATTCGGTAGAACAGCTGCGAGCCGTGGAAGCGGTCGATGCCGTCGACCTTCAGCAGCCGCGGCTGGAAGCTGCCGACGCCGGCGGCGATGAACACGGTCCGGGTCAGGAAGCGGGTGCCGTGCGAGGTCTGCACGAAGAAGCGGCCGTCGTGGAACTTCTTCAGCACCGTCACCTCCTGGCCGAGGTGAAACGTGGCGCCGAACGGCGCGATCTGCTTCATCAGCGCATCGGTCAGTTCCTGGCCGGTGCACACCGGCACCGCCGGGATGTCGTAGATCGGCTTGTCCGGGTACAGCTCGACGCACTGGCCGCCGACATAGGCGAGCGAGTCGATCACGTGGGCCCTGATCTCCAGCAGGCCGAGTTCGAACACCTGGAACAGCCCGACCGGGCCGGCGCCGACGATCACCGCGTCGGTTTCGATCGGCGCCGGCTTGGCGGTGCCGTGCGGCACGTCGGCGGCAGGGTGGGCGTGGGAATCCATGGGCGGGTCCGGGCGTCAGTCAGGAGCGATTCTCGCCGAAAACCACGGCGCTCCCCGAACAGCGGGCGTGCGGGAGGTCAGCGCCGACCGCCCTTGCTTTCATCGGGCGGCGCGCGGCCCTCGCGGGCGAGCTGTTCGCGGTACTCGCGCATCTGCTGGTTGAGCTGGCGCAGCCGCGCATCGACCTCCGACATGGTGTAGAAGTCGGCGTCGTTGGCGCGCCGCGCCTGCTGCAGCTGGTCGATCGCCGCCGGCACCGATCCGCGCAGCAGGTACAGCTCGGCGGTGGCCTGGTGCTGCTGCGTGCGGCGGCCGAGCCGCTCGTAGCTGCGCGCCATCAGCTCGTACAGCTTCGGGTCGTTGCGCGAGACCGCGAGCTGCTCGCGCAGGAAGGCCAGCGCGGCGTCGTGCTGGTCGTTCTTCTGCAGCAGATCGACGGTGTTCAGCGCCGTCAGCCGCGACAGCGGGTAGCGGTTGGCGGCCTCCTTCGCCAGCCGGATCGCTTCGGCGCGGTCGGCGTCGGACTTGGCGGCCGCGAACCGCGTCTGCGCCACCAGCTTGTCGAGCATCGGCGACGGCGCCTGGCTCGACCGGCGCGCCTTCGCCGCCGCCTCGACCGCGGTGCCGTGGTCGTTCAGCATCATCGACGCCAGCGCCAGGCCATAGTAGGCGGCGGCGACCGACGGCGCCGACCCGGCCTCGATCTGGGTGCGGAAGTGCAGCGCCGAGTCGCGCAGCCCCTGGCTGCTCTCGTCCTGCAGCAGCCGCAGGCGCGAGCGCACCAGGTGGAACTCGAGCGAGTCGGGCCGCGGCCGCACCTGCGACTCGCGGGCGCGATTCTGGATGTCGCTCATCCGCTCGACCGTCATCGGGTGCGTGCGCAGGTACTCCGGGGCGGCGCTCTCGTACACGCGCGTGCCCTGCTGCATGCGGGAGAAGAAGCTCGCCATGCCGGCCGGATCGAAGCCGGACCCGAGCAGCGTCTGGAAGCCGACCCGGTCGGCCTCGCGCTCGGCCTCGCGCGAGAAATTCAGCTGCTGCTGGATCGCCGCCGCCTGGCCGGCCGCCACCGCCGCCTGCGCCGCGGCGCCGCTGGAGGCGGAGCCGCTGCGCGCCGCCAGCAGCGCCAGCAGCAGCGCGCCGATGGCGATCAGGGCGCCGTCGCGCTGCTTCGACAGCATGCGCGCGATGTGCCGCTGCTCGACGTGGCCGATTTCGTGCGCCAGCACCGAGGCGAGTTCGGATTCGGTCGCGGCGCCGAGCACCAGGCCGCTGTGCACGCCGATGAAGCCGCCCGGCAGGGCGAAGGCGTTGAGCATCGGGTCGCGCACGGCGAAGAACTCGAAGTCCATGTGCCGCGCCGGGCTCGCCGACACCAGCCGGTAGCCGAGCGCGTTCAGGTACTCGGTGGTGTCCGGATCGTTCAGGAACGCCGGGTGGCCGCGCGCCTGGCGCATGATCGCCTCGCCGAGGCGGCGCTCGTTCAGCGGCGACAGATCCTCGGAGGAGACGTCGCCGAGTGCCGGCAGCTCCGGCGCCTGCGCGCGCGCCGGCATCCCGCCGGCCGGCAGGCACAGCGCCAGTGACACCAGGGACACGATCAGTCGGCGGGCAAGCACGGGAAGGAGCGGCGGCGCGGGCAGCGGCCCTGTTTGTATGATAGTTGCAGCATCTGACCACCGACGTTGGCCGATCGTTCCGAGCTGTAACCGAGCGCATGCCCCATTTGACGCACTTCGACGCCGCCGGCGAGGCGCACATGGTCGATGTCGGCGACAAGCCGTCGACCCACCGCGTCGCGGTCGCCACCGGCCGCATCCGGATGTCGCCGCTGACGCTCGACCTGATCCGGGCCGGCACGACGAAGAAAGGCGACGTGCTCGGCGTCGCCCGCATCGCCGCCATCCAGGGCGCGAAGCGGACCAGCGAACTGATCCCGCTGTGCCACCCGCTGCCGATCACGCGGGTGGCGGTGGAGTTCTCGCTCGACGGCGCGGCCGCTTGCGTCGAGTGCACGGCGCGGGTCGAGACCCGCGGCCAGACCGGCGTCGAGATGGAAGCGCTGACCGCGGTGCAGATCGGCCTGCTGACGATCTACGACATGGTCAAGAGCGCCGACCGGTCGATGGTGATCGAAGGCGTGCGCCTGCTGGAGAAGCACGGCGGCAGGAGCGGCAGCTTCGTCGCCGACCCGGCCTGATCCGGCTCAGATGACGTTACGCTCGAGCAGCGGCCGCTGCTCGACGATCCGCTGCGGTGCCAGCGGCGACAGATCGAGGGTCCGGTAGCCGCCGCCGGCGATCAGTTCGGCCAAGCCGCGCGCCACTGCCGGCGCCTGCTGGATGCCGTGCCCGGAGAAGCCGCAGCCGATGAAGGCATTCGGGCAGCCCGGCACTCGGCCGACGATGCCGTTCTGGTCGAAGGTGTTGTACTCGTAGTAACCGGCCCAGGCGCCGCCGACCCGAACCGCCTCGAATGCCGGCACGCGGTGCGCGAGCGCCGGCCAGATGACCTCGTCGAACAGGCCGTGGTCGATCGCCGTCAGCGGCGCATCGTCGACGTCGGCGTCGCGCGGCGGCGCTCCGGCGATGTAGCCGCGCCCCTCGGGGCGGAACCAGACGCCGCCCGGATCGATCACCAGCGGACAGTCCGGCAGTTCCGCCGGCGACGAGAACACGAACACGTCGCGCTTGCGCGGCGCGACCGGCAGGGCAAAGCCGAGTTGCGCCGCCAGCGGCGCCGACCACGCACCGGCGGCGATCAGCAGGGCATCGCAATCGAAGCGGCGGCCGTCCGCGCACCGCACGCCGGTGGCCGCCGCGCCCGTGACCTCGATGCGGTCGACATCGGCGGCGACGAACGTCGCCCCGAGCGACACCGCCTTGCGCCTGAAGGCCTGCAGCACGCCGTAGCCGTCGAACCAGCCCTCGCCGCATTCGCCGAGCGAAGCCGCGGCCAGGTCATCGACGTTCAGCCAGGGCAGGCGCCCGGCGAGCGCGGACGGCGACAGCAGGCTGGCGTGCACGCCGCAGGACCGCTGCACGGCATGGTTGGCGCGCAGGATGCCGGCGCCGGCGGCGGTGGCGAGGAAGAGATAGCCGCGTTCGATCAGACCGCTGTCGGGCCGCTCGCCGCCGACCGCGAGTTCGTCGCCGATGCGACGGTAGAACTCCAGGCTCGCCTGCGACAGGCGGATGTTGATCTCGGTGGAGAACTGCTGCCGGATCGAACTCGCCGACAACGCGCTCGAGGCGCGGCGGTAGGTCGGGTCGCGCTCGATCACCGTCGCCGGCAGCCCATGCCCTGCGGCGAGAAAGCAGGCGCAGGCCGAGCCGATCACGCCGCCGCCGACGATCAGCACGCGGCCGCTCACGACCTGCCTCCTACAATCGCCACCATGCTCCGATTCTATGCAGCCGACGAGGTGCATCGGGCGCTCGACTATCCGCGGCTCGCCGACGCGCTGGCGCGCGCCTTCGCCGCCGGGGCGCAGGTGCCGGTGCGTCATGTGCACCGGTTGGGCGGCGACGACCGGCTGCTGCTGATGCCGGCATGGAGCAACACCGCGCTCGGCGTGAAGCTGGTCACGGTGATGCCGGGCAACAGCGCCCGCGGCGCCGGTACGGTGCAGGCGATCTATGCGCTGCTCGACCGCGCCAGCGGCGAGCCGCGGGCGCTGCTCGACGGCGAAGCGCTGACGCTGCGCCGCACCGCGGCCGCCTCGGCGCTGGCGGCGCGCCATCTCGCGCGCGACGACGCGCAGCATCTGCTCGTCGTCGGCGCCGGCCGGCTGGCGCCGCACCTGGCCTGCGCGCACTGCGCGCTGCGGCCGCGGCTGCGCCGGGTCTCGGTATGGGCGCGCGATGCGGCGAAGGCGCAGGCGGCGGCGCAATGGCTGCGCGGGCAGGGAGTCGACGCGCAGGCGGTGCCGGATCTCGAACCGGCCGTGCGCGCGGCCGATATCGTCAGCTGCGCCACCACGGCCACGTCACCGCTCGTTCACGGCGACTGGCTCGCTCCCGGAACTCACCTCGATCTCGTCGGCGCCTTCACGCCGCAGATGCGCGAGGTCGACGACGCCGCCGTCGCGCGGTCGCGGATCGTCGTCGATACCTACGACGGCGCGCTCGCCGAAGCCGGCGATCTGCTGGCGCCGATGGCCAGCGGCGCGATCACGCGCGAGTCTGTGGTCGCCGAACTGGCCGAACTGGTGCGGGGAGAAAAGCCCGGCCGCACCGCGGCGGCGGAGATGACGCTGTTCAAGTCGGTCGGCACGGCGCTGGAGGATCTGGCGGCGGCGGCGCTGGTGGTCGAGGGCCGCTGACCGCGCAGGCACCGGCCTGCGTGCCACCGGCCCGGCCGGTCACTGCTTCGGCGGCGCCGTGTCGATGAAGCTCTGCCGGGACGAGAGTCTGGTGTAGAGCTTCTCGAGACTCGGGTGCCGCGCGCGCCAGTCGATCTGAGGAAAGCGGAAGTCCAGATAGCCCAGCGCGCAGCCGACGGCGATGTCGGCCAGCGTGTAGACGTTGTTGTGGCACCAGTTCTTGCCGTCGAGGCCGTTGGCCATCGCTTCGAGCGCCGCGTCCACCTTGCCCATCTGGCGGGCGATCCACTTCGGCGACTGCTGTTCCGGCGGCCGCTGCGTCTGCTCCAGGCGCGCGGATATGGCGGCGTCGAGCAGGCCGTCGGCGAGCGCCTCCCAGGTGCGGACCTCGACCCGCTCGCGGCCGGCGCCGGGAATCAGCTTCGCCACCGGCGTCATCGTGTCCAGGTACTCGACGATGACGCGCGAATCGAACACCGCGCCGCCGTCCTCCATGATCAGGCAGGGGACCTTGCCGAGCGGATTGGACTGCTGGATCCTGGACTCGGGCGACCAGACGTCCTCGAGTTCGAGCTGGCACTCGATGCGCTTTTCCGCCATCACGATGCGCACCTTGCGCACGTACGGGCTGGTCAGCGACCCGACGAGTCTCAGCCGGTGGGACACGGTCCTGTTCTTCTGCATTCGAACGTCCGAGGTCAGTATATCAACGCACCTTCGCGCAGCCGCCGCGACGCCGCGATGCGGCGCCTCGATGCGGGCGCGGGAGCCGCGATGCTAGACTTTTTTCCGCCCTCTGCACGGTCCGGCGCCCGCGGCGCCGCGCTCGTGACGAAATGACCACTCCTGACGCGCCGATCCCGCTCGAACTGTCCGGGCTCACCGCCCTGTCGCCGCTCGATGGCCGCTATGGCACGGCGACGGCGGCGTTGCGCGACCTGTTCTCCGAGTACGCGTTCATGCGCGCCCGGGTCCGGGTCGAAGTCGAGTGGCTGCTGGCGCTGTCGCGCGCCGGGCTGGACGGGCTGCCGCCGCTGTCGCCGCCGGCGCAGGCGCGGCTGCGGGCTCTCGTCGACGGCTTCTCGGTCGACGACTGCGCCGAGATCAAGGAGACGGAGCGGGTCACCAACCACGACGTCAAGGCGGTCGAGTACTGGATCCGCGGCCGCACCGCCGACATGGCCGAACTGGCGGCGGCGGCGGAGTTCATCCACTTCGCCTGCACATCGGAGGACATCAACAACGTCGCCCACGCGCTGATGCTCGCCGGCGGCCGCGCGCTGCTGCTCGACCGGCTGCGCGCGATCCACTCGGCGCTGCGGGCGATGGCGCACGCGCATGCCGAGGTGCCGATGCTGTCGCGCACCCACGGCCAGCCGGCGTCGCCGACCACGGTCGGCAAGGAGTTCGCCAACTTCGCGGTGCGGCTGGAGCGGGCGATCGCCGACATCGGATCGGTGGCGCTGACGGCGAAGATGAACGGCGCCGTCGGCAACTTCAACGCCCATCTCGCCGCCTATCCGCGCGTCGACTGGGAGGCGATCGCCCGCGGCGTGGTCGAGTCGTTCGGGCTGGACTTCAACACCCACACGATCCAGATCGAGCCGCACGATGCGATGGCGCGGCTCTTCGACGCCATCGCCCGCGCCAACACCGTCCTGATCGACCTCGACCGCGACCTGTGGGGCTATATCGCGCTCGGCTACTTCCGGCAGAAGCTCGCCGCCGGCGAGATCGGCTCCTCGACCATGCCGCACAAGGTCAATCCGATCGACTTCGAGAACTCGGAAGGCAACCTGGGCCTGGCCAACGCGCTGCTGCGTCACCTCGCCGAGAAGCTGCCGGTCTCGCGCTGGCAGCGCGACCTCACCGACTCGACCGTGCTGCGCAACCTCGGCGTCGCCTTCGGCTACTGCATCGTCGCCTATGCCTCATGCCGCCGGGGGCTCGGCAAGCTGGAGCTGAACCGCGAGCGTCTCGCGGCCGACCTCGACGGCGCCTGGGAGGTGCTGGCCGAGCCGGTGCAGACGGTGATGCGCCGCTATGGCGTGCCGCAGGCGTACGAGAAGCTGAAGGAACTGACGCGCGGCAAGGGCGTCGATCGCGACGCGCTGCGGGCTTTCGTCCGCGAGTTGTCGATCCCCGAGGAAGCGCGCCAGGCGCTGCTGGCGCTCGAGCCCGCCGGTTACATCGGCAAGGCGGCGGAACTGGCGCGGCGCTGCTGAAGGAGCCCGACCGCGCCGGAATAGTCGCAAGGCAATCGTTGTTTCTGCACTGCCCGCTCCGCAGGACCGGGCGCCCAACCCCTCCCGAGGACCATGATGACCAAGTCGATTCTCTCGTTGTCGGCCGCCACCCTGGCCGTCGTTTCGGCGGCCGCGCACGCGCAGTTCGCCAAGCCCGAAGATGCGATCCGCTACCGGCAGTCGGGCTACGTGATCATGAACCACCAGATGCGGCAGATCGCCGCCCAGCTGAGATCCGACCAGCCCGATATCGCCAAGATCGCGCGCAGCGCCGCCATCGTCGACTTCGTCTCGCAGCTGCCGGGCGAGGGCTTCGTCCCGGGATCCGAGAAGGGCGGCAACCCGCCGACGCGCGCCAAGCCCGAGGTCTTCACCGACCCGAAGGTGAGCGAGTACGGCCGCGCCATGCGGCAGGAAGTGATCAAGCTGAACGAAGTCGCCAAGAGCGGCGACCTGGCGGCGATCCGCACCCAGTTCCAGGCGACCGCGAAGTCCTGCGACAACTGCCACGACAACTACCGCAGCAAGTAGCGCGAAACGGCTGCGGCAGCGCCGCCGCCGCGCCGGCATCTGACCGTGACCAGGCTCCCGCCGCGACGGGAGCCTGTCGTTACAGCAGCACGATGTAGGCGGTCAGGCTGGCGGCGACGGCGAGCATGACCCCCGCCCGCAGCCACAGTGCCGGGCCGTCGTCGACCGACGGTGCCTCGACGCCGCGCCGGTCGCCGCTGATCATCGGCAGGATCAGGTTGTCCTTCCTGAACACGAGGTAGTAGAGCACCGCGGCGACGTGCAGGCCGACCAGGGCATACAGCGCCGGCTCGCCGTAGCGATGCACGGTCGACAGCCGGTCGCTGGTCGTGCTCGTTACCAGCCGCGCCAGCGGGCCTTCGGTGAAGGTGCCGTCGTTGCTGAACAGGCCGGTGGCCGCCTGCACCAGCAGCAGCACCAGCATCGCCACCACCGACAGCGCGCCCGCCGGGTTGTGGCCGGCCCTGATTTCCGGGTGGCGGCCGCGCAGATACTCCAGCAGCACGCGCGGCCCGCGGACGAAGTGGGCCAGCCGCGCATAGCGGCTGCCGGCCACACCCCAGAGCAGGCGGAAGACGACCAGCGCCAGGATGGCGTAGCCGCTGCGCATGTGCCAGTCGAGCCACAGGCCCCCCGCCAGCGCGGTGGCCACCGAGAAGGCGACCAGCGCCACCAGCAGCCGGTGGAAGAGCCGCGTCGGCAGGTCCCAGACGCGAACCCGCCGCAGGCCCTGCCTGTCGCAGCCCGAGGCGATCGCGCTCGTCTGGCCGGGGGGCGACCGCAGCGGCGCCCGCATTTCAGCTAGGGGACGAGTTCGCGCGTCGGGTCTTCCTTCTTCGCCGGCCGCACCAGGTCCTCACGCTTCACGCCGAGGTACATGGCGATCGCGGCGGCGACGAAGATCGACGAGTAGATCGACAGCGCGATGCCGATCGACAGCGCCAGCGCGAAGCTGTGCAGCGCCGGCCCGCCGAAGGCGAGGATCGACAGCGTCATCGCCAGCGTCGAGCCGTGGGTGATCATGGTGCGGGAGATGGTGGCGGTGATCGCCGAGTCGATCACCTCGGTGACGGCTGCCTTGCGC
>CAYLZU010000018.1:0-1400 GCA_964388005.1 uncultured Burkholderiaceae bacterium | reverse complement strand
GATGATCACCGACTCGTTGACCGAGTAGCCGAGCACCGCCAGCAGCGCCGCCAGGGTCGGCACCGAGAACTCCCACTGGAACAGCGCGAACAGCCCGACCACCAGCACCACGTCGTGCAGGTTGGCGACGATCGCCGCCACCGCGAACTTCCACTCGAAGCGGAAGGCGAGGTAGATCATGATGCCGAGGCACACCAGCAGCAGCGCCAGCGTGCCGTCGTGCGCGAGTTCGGCGCCGACCGCGGGGCCGACGAACTCGACCCGGCGCAGCTCGACGCCGGGATCCCGCGCCTTCAGCACCGCCATCACCTGCTCGGCCTGCTCGCCGGCGCCAAGGCCGGGCCGCACCGGCAGCCGGATCAGCACGTCGCGCGAGGTGCCGAAGCTCTGCACCTGGAATTCGCCCCAGTTCTTGCTCTCGACCGCGGCGCGGATCTGCGCCAGGTCGGCCGCCTGCGGGTAGGCGATCTCCATCACCGTGCCGCCGGTGAACTCGATCGACAGGTTCAGGCCGCGCCCGAACAGGGCGCCGACGGCGATGACGAAGGAGACGATCGAGATCGCGTTCAGGATGCGCGAATAGCGCAGGAACGGAATCGTGCGGCTGATCCTGAAGAACTCCATGCGGCGCTCCTGCGCGTCCTGTTCAGGCCCTGGCGGCGCCGCCGGTCCAGACCTGGCCGACCGAGATCGTCGCCAGCTTGCGCCGCGACCCGTACACCAGGTTGACGATGCCGCGCGAGACGAACACCGCCGAGAAGATCGAGGTCAGGATGCCGAGGCAGTGCACTACGGCGAAGCCGCGGATCGGCCCCGAGCCGAGCATGAACAGGAACACGCCGGCGATCAGGGTGGTGATGTTCGAGTCGAGGATGGTGGCGAACGCCTTCTCGTAGCCCTGCGCGATCGCCTGCTGCGCGGTGGCGCCGCGGCGCAGTTCCTCGCGCACGCGCTCGTTGATCAGCACGTTGGCGTCGATGGCCATGCCGAGCGTCAGCGCCACCGCGGCGATGCCGGGCAGGGTCAGGGTGGCCTGCAGCAGCGACAGCAGCCCGACCAGCAGGCCGAGGTTGATCGTCAGCGCGGCCACCGAGATCAGGCCGAAGACGCGGTAGTAGAAGATCATGAACACGGCGATGGCGATGAAGCCGGCCAGCGTCGCCCGGAAGCCACGGTCGATGTTCTCCCTGCCGAGGCTGGGACCGATCGTGCGCTCCTCGATGATCTCCATCGGCGCCGCCAGCGCGCCGGCGCGCAGCAGCAGCGCCAGGTCGTTGGCCACCTGGGTGCTGTCCAGGCCGGTGATGCGGAAGCGCGAGCCGAGTTCGTCCTGGATCGTGGCCACCGTCAGCACTTCGCCGCGGCCCTTCTCGAACAGCACGATCGCCATCGGCTTCTTG
>CAYLZU010000017.1:11790-21439 GCA_964388005.1 uncultured Burkholderiaceae bacterium | reverse complement strand
CGCACTTGCATGGGGTGCAAGGGGTCGCGAGTTCGAATCCCGCCGCCCCGACCACCGGTGATTTCGAGAAGGCCGAAGTGCGCACCGCGCGCTTCGGCCTTCTTTCTTGACGATGCGCATACTCGTAGCCAACGACGACGGCTATCTTGCGCCAGGGCTGGCGGCGCTGGCGGAGCGCATGCGGGCGCTCGGAGAGGTCTTCGTGATCGCGCCGGAGGCCAACCACAGCGGCGCCAGCAACTCGCTGACGCTGAACCGGCCGCTGTCGGTGCGCGAGGCGGGCAACGGCTTCCGCTACGTCAACGGCACGCCGACCGACTGCGTGCACATCGCGCTCACGGGACTGCTCGGCGAGCGGCCCGATCTGGTCGTCTCGGGCATCAACAACGGCCAGAACATGGGCGACGACACGATCTACTCCGGCACCGTCGCCGCGGCGATGGAGGGCTATCTGTTCGGCGTGCCGGCGATCGCCTTCTCCCAGGTCGACAAGGGTCACGCGCACCTCGATTCGGCGGCGCAGATCGCCGCCGAGATCGTCGAGCGTTTCCTGCAGGAGCCGCTGCCGGCGCCGATGCTGCTGAACGTCAACATTCCGAACCGTCCCCGGCAGGAGATCGGAGCGATGCGCGTGACCCGGCTCGGCAAGCGGCATCAATCGGAACCGGTGATCCGCGCCACCGATCCGCACGGCGAGCCGATCTACTGGATCGGCGCGGCGGGAACGGCCAAGGACGCCGGCCCCGGCACCGACTTCCATGCCATCGAGCGCGGCGAGGTATCGATCACGCCGCTGCAGATCGATCTGACCCATTGCGGCCAGATCGAGACCGTCGAGCAATGGCTTCGGCGCGGCCGGACCTGAAGCAGTCCGTCGATGCAGCCGCGGCGCTGGCCTCGCAGCGCGTGCGGCAGAAGATGGCGGAGCGGGTGGCGCGGCAGGGTGTCCGCGACGCGCGCGTGTTGCAGGCCATCGCCGTCGTCCCGAGGCACCTGTTCGTCGACGCCGCGCTCGCGAGCCGCGCGTACGAGGATTCGGCGATGCCGATCGGTCACGGACAGACGATCTCGCGGCCGTACATCGTCGCCCGCTGCGCCGAGTTGCTGCTGGAGGCGATCCGGCAGCCGGAGGCGGCGACCGTGTTGGAGATCGGGACCGGCTGCGGTTACGCTGCGGCTGTTCTGGCGCAGCTGTTCGGTACCGTGGTTTCGGTCGAGCGGCTTCGCCCACTGCATGAACTTGCGCGCGCGAACCTCCGGCCGCTGCGCCTGCCCAATGTGCGGCTGGTGTTCGGCGACGGCAGCGTCGGTGTGCCGGGGCAGCCGCCTTTCGACGGCATCGTCGCGGCAGCGGCCGGCGCTCAGCTGCCGTCGGCGTGGCTGGAGCAGTTGCGCAATGACGGCCGCCTGGTTGCTCCGCTCGGCATCGAAGAGCAGCGACTGGTTGTCGCGCACAAGGATGCAGCGGGGCGGATCAGCCAACGAACGATCGAGGCGGTGCGTTTCGTACCCCTGAAACCCGGGACAGGCTGACGATGAAGGACATGGACTGCGGATGGACGCGACGCCTGACGGCCGCACTCGGCCTGTGTGCGCTGCTCGGCGCCTGCACGGTCACCGGCACCCGTGAGGCGCCGGTCACGGACCGCTCGACGCCGCCGCCGAAACCGGCCGCAGTGCCCCCCGCGGTGGCGGCGCCCGCACCCGCGGCCCCCGCCGCGCCCGTTCCCGGGCGTGTCGCCGGCCGCGACGGGACCTACACCGTTCAGGCCGGCGACACGCTGAACAGCATCGCCAACTCGTTTGGCCGCGACGCCAGGGAACTGGCGCGCTGGAACGGTATCGACGATCCGTCGCGCATTCGGGCCGGCCAGGTTCTGCGCGTCGTTCCTCCGGCGGGCGAGTCGGTCGCGGTGCTGCCGGTGACCCCCACCAGCCCGGCGACGACGCGGCCGCTCGATGCGCCAGGCCCGGCGCCTGGTGCCGGACCCGCGCCTCCGGCGGCGACCGACCAGGCAACCGTGCCGGGTCCGGTTGCGTCGATCCCCGAAACCAAGCCGGCGCCGGCGGCGCCTGCTGCCGACTGGATCTGGCCGGCGAGCGGCAAGGTGGTCGACAGGTTCGACGAGAAGCGCAACAAGGGCATCAGCATCGCCGGCAAGGAGGGCGATCCGGTCGTCGCGTCCGCCGACGGCACGGTGGTCTACAGCGGCAGCGGCCTGCGCGGCTACGGCAACCTCGTCATCCTCAAGCACAACGACGATTTCATCTCCGCCTACGCCCACAACAAGCAGATCCTCGTCAAGCAGGGGCAGGCGGTCAAACGCGGCCAGCGTATCGCCGAGGTCGGCCGCACGGACACCAACGAGCCGAAGCTGCACTTCGAGATCCGCCGGCAGGGCAAGCCGGTCGATCCGCTCGCCTACCTGCCGCCGCGGTGAAGCGCGTTCGCCCGCGGCGCGACAGCCCGGTTCCGTCAACGGGCGGGAGCGGCACGCGCGGGACGACCGCCTCCTGACCGATGACGCCGACGCTGGTGTTCGACCTCGAAACCGTGCCCGACGTCGACGGCCTGCGGCGTCTGCGGCCGCATTGGCAGCCGCAGCCGGATGCGGAAATCGCCGAACTCGCCTTCGCCGAGCGGCGGCAGAAGACCGGTTCTGACTTCCTGCCGCTGCACCTGCACCGGGTGGTCGCCATCGGCTGCGCCTTCCGCGATGGGCAGGGATTCCGGGTCCGCTGCCTGGGCACCGAACATGACGACGAAGCGAAGCTGATCGCCGATTTCTTCCGCCTGATCGACCGCTACACGCCGCAGCTGGTGAGCTGGAACGGCGGCGGCTTCGACCTGCCGGTGCTGCACTATCGCGCCCTGCTGCACGGGGTGCCGGCGGCGCGCTACTGGGAACTCGGCGACGACGACCGCGAGTTCCGCTGGAACAACTACATCAGCCGCTATCACGTCCGCCACCTCGACCTGATGGACCTGCTGTCGCTGTACCAGCCGCGGGCGACGGCGCCGCTGGAGGACATCGCCCGCCTTGCCGGCTACCCGGGCAAGCTGGGCATGGACGGGGCCCAGGTGTGGACCGCCTATCAGCAGGGCAGGCGGGCGGCGATCCGCGCCTACTGCGAAACCGATGTCGTCAACACCTACCTCGTCTACTGCCGCTTCCAGCTGATGCGCGGGGCTCTCGATGCCGACGGGCTGGCGGCCGAAGAGACGCTGGTGCGCGGCGCGCTGCGGGCCGCCGGCGGCGAGCACTGGGGCGAGTTCCTGGCGGCGTGGCCGGAATCCTGAGGCGATGACGCCGGCGGTGGTGGTGCAGGTCGAATCGCTCGACCTCGAAGGGCGCGGCGTCGCCCGCAGCGACGGCAAGGTGATGTTCATTCCCGGCGCGCTTCCCGGCGAAACGGTGCGCGTCGAGATCGTCGGCCGCAAGCCGAAGTACGACCGGGCGCGGCTGCTGGCGGTGCTGCAGTCGAGCCCGCTGCGGGCGCGGCCGGCATGTCCGCACTTCGGGCTGCATGCGGGTGCCTGCGGCGGCTGCTCGATGCAGCATATCGAGCCGCGCGCCCAGGTGGCGATCAAGCAGCGCGTGCTGGAGGATGCCCTGTGGCATCTGGCGCGGCTGCGGCCGCGGCGAGTGCTGCGGCCGATCGAAGGCATCCCCTGGGGGTATCGACACCGCGCCCGGCTGTCGGTGCGCTTCGTTGCCAAGAAGGGCGGGGTGCTGGTCGGCTTCCACGAGCGCGGCAGCAGCTACGTCGCCGACATGCGCGAGTGCCATGTGCTGCCGCCGCAGGTCGGCGGGCTGCTGCTGCCGCTTCGCGAACTTGTCGGCGCCCTGTCGCTGCGCCAGCGGCTGCCGCAGATCGAAGTCGCGGTGGGCCGCTCCGGCGGCAGGCGGCGGATCGTGCTCGTGCTGCGCGTACTCGAGCAGCCCGATGCGGCGGATCTCGCCCGGCTGGAAGCGTTCGCTGCCGCCCACGCGGTCTCGATCTGGCTGCAGCCCGGCGGCCCGGACACCGCGGTGCCGATGAACCGCTCGCAGGAGGTCGGACTGACGCTCGAGCTACCGGAGTTCGGGGTTTCGCTGCCGTTCGCGCCGACCGACTTCACGCAGGTCAATCACCGGATCAACGAAGTGCTGGTCCGGGTCGCCGTCCGCCTGCTCGATCCGCAGCCGGGCGATCGCGTCGTCGACTTCTTCTGCGGCCTGGGC
Organism: uncultured Burkholderiaceae bacterium; assembly: GCA_964388005.1. Classification (GTDB taxonomy): domain Bacteria; phylum Pseudomonadota; class Gammaproteobacteria; order Burkholderiales; family Burkholderiaceae_F; genus JADJWR01. Next base: position 17,213 of record CAYLZU010000017.1, on the reverse strand, counting down.
AACTTCACCCTGCCGCTGGCGCGTCGCGGCGCCGCGGTGATCGGCATCGAGGGCAGCCGCGTCCTGCTGGCCCGCGCGGCGGCAGCGGCGCAGCGGCATGGCCTTGGCCAGAGCGTCGACTTTCTCGAGCGCAACCTGTTCGAGTGGGCCGCTGCGGACTGGGAACGGCTGCTGGCGAAGGGCCCGGTCGACCGGGTGCTGATCGATCCGCCGCGGGAGGGCGCCCTCGCACTGGTCCGAGTGCTGGCCGACGCCACGACGCCCCCGCGCCGAATCGTCTACGTCTCCTGCAATCCGGCAACGCTGGCGCGCGACTGCGCCGTGCTGGTCCACGAAGGCGGCTGGTCGCTCGCCGCCGCCGGAGTGGTCAACATGTTTCCGCACACCTCGCATGTCGAGTCGATCGCCATGCTCGAAGCGCCGTCTCCGGCGGCCGCTCCGCCGCTCGCCGCGTGTTAACATCCGCCTCTCGGCGGGCGACGCAAGTTTTTCATTTCATTCGGTTTTTTGCGCCGCCGCGGCCGGCTCAGCAGCCGGCTGACGCCTCGGACCACTCACCTTCGGACACGCAAGGATCATGGCCATCGAACGAACGCTATCCATCATCAAACCCGACGCCGTGGCGAAGAACGTCATCGGCCAGATCCTGTCGCGCTTCGAGGCCGGGGGGCTGAAGATCGCGGCGGCGCGGATGGTCCACCTGTCGCGCGCCGAGGCCGAGGCGTTCTACGCCGTGCATCGCGAGCGGCCGTTCTTCCGCGACCTGGTCGAGTTCATGATCTCCGGCCCGGTGATGGTCCAGGTGCTCGAGGGCGACAATGCGATCGCCCGCAACCGCGAGCTGATGGGGGCGACCGATCCGAAGAAGGCGGCGCCCGGCACCATCCGCGCCGACTTCGCCGACAGCATCGACGCCAACGCGGTGCACGGCTCGGATGCGCCCGAGACGGCGCGCGCCGAGGTGGCATTCTTCTTTCCGTCGATGAACATCTACGCGCGCTGACGCGCCGGCCGGTGCAGAACCTGCTCGATCTCGACCCGGCGGCGCTCGAGGCCTTCGTCGAAGGCCTCGGCGAGAAGCCCTTTCGCGCCCGCCAGCTGCTGCGCTGGATCCACCGCCGCGGCGCGGCGCGGTTCGAGGCCATGACCGACCTCGCGCGATCACTGCGCGAGAGCCTGTCGGGGCAGGCGGTGATCACGGCGCCGGCAGTGATCGGCGATTCGACCTCCGCCGACGGGACGCGCAAGTGGCTGCTCGATGTCGGCGCCGGCAACGCGGTCGAGACCGTGTTCATCCCGGAGGACGACCGCGGCACGCTGTGCGTGTCGACGCAGGCGGGCTGCGCCATGAACTGCCTGTTCTGCTCGACCGGCCGGCAGGGCTTCAACCGCAACCTCACCACCGCCGAGATCGTCGGCCAGCTCTGGTGGGCGGAACACGCGCTGCGCCGCCAGGCGGACGGCGCCGACGGCGAGCGCGTGATCAGCAATGTCGTGCTGATGGGCATGGGCGAGCCGCTGCAGAACTACGGCGCGCTGCTGCCGGCGCTGCGGCTGATGCTCGACGACAACGCCTACGGGCTGTCGCGGCGGCGGGTGACGGTGTCGACCTCGGGGCTGGTGCAGCAGATCGACAAGCTCGCCGCCGAGTGCCCGGTGGCGCTGGCGGTGTCGCTGCACGCGCCCGACGATGCCCTGCGCGACCGCCTCGTGCCGGTCAACCGAAAGCATCCGCTGCGCGAGCTGATGGCGGCCTGCCGCCGCTACCTGCGCGTGGCGCCGCGCGACTTCATCACGTTCGAGTACGTGATGCTCGACGGCGTCAACGACTCGCTCGCCCAGGCGCGCGAACTGGTGGCGCTGGTGCGCGACGTGCCCTGCAAGTTCAACCTGATTCCGTTCAATCCGTTCCCGGACTCCGGGCTGGCGCGCTCGCCGGCGGCGCGGATCCGCGACTTCGCGCAGGTGCTGATCGACGCCGGCATCGTCACCACGACGCGGCGCACCCGCGGTGGCGATATCGACGCCGCCTGCGGCCAGCTCGCCGGCGAAGTGCAGGACCGGACCCGGCGCGCGCATCGCCTCGACCGCAGGTTGCCGGCGGTCGCGGTGGCCGCGGGAAGGTAGGCGGATGGTCGACCCCGCGCGCGGGCTGCCGCTGGCGCTGCTGCTGGCGGTGCTGGCCGCCGGCTGCAGCACGACGACGACCACGGTCGGCGGCGTCGAAGTGCCGACGCCGTCGAAGTCGGAGGCCGATCCGCGCAAGCGCGCCGAGATCCGGACTGAACTGGCGGCCAGTTACTTCCGCGACGGCAAGCTCGCGGTCGCGCGCGAGGAGGCCTTGCGCGCGGTCCAGGTCGACCCGAGATACGCCCCGGCGCACGGCCTGCTCGGCCTGATCTACATGGAGATCGGCGATCGGCGCGAGGCCGACATCAGCTTCGATCGGGCAATGCGGCTCGAACCGGACAACTCCGAGATCCTGAACAACTACGGCTGGTACCTCTGCCGGACCGGCCGCGAGCGCGAATCGGTGCCGTACTTCGAGCGCGCCGCCGCCAACCGTCTGTATGCGACGCCGGGCCTGGCGATGCGTAACGCCGGGGTGTGCCTGCTGAAGATCAGGGATGTCGACGGCGCCGAACGGGCGCTGCGGCGTTCGCTGGAATTCGACGCCTCCGATCCGGTCACCAAGTTCGAACTGGCGCAGCTGTACCTGCGCCGCAACGAGCCGGCCCGCGCCGACTTCTACTACGGGCTGCTCGATCCGGGCAGCCGCGCCAGTGCGCCGGGTCTCTGGCTGGGCCTGCGCATCGCCCGCGCCAACGCCGACCTGAGGCGCGAGCGCGAGCTCGCCGGCCAGCTGCGCGATCGCTTCCCGGATTCGCCCGAGGCGTCGGCGCTGCGCCGAGGAGCCTTCGATGAATGACGTCGAGGCCGGCGCGAGCCAGCCCGGGTTGCGGCCGGCAGCGCCGCCCGTGAACTCGGCGCAGCCGGGCGGGCGGACCGATGCCGGCACCGGGGACGGCGAGGGTTCGTTCGGGCGCGCGCTGGCCGCCGCGCGCGAGGCGCGTGCCATGTCGCTCGCCGACGTGGCGGCTCAGCTCCGGCTGCACGTGCGCCAGGTCGAGGCGATCGAGGCCGAAGACCTGGCGGCGCTGCCGGAGGCGCCGTTCGTGCGCGGCTACGTCCGCAACTACGCCAAGCTCGTCGACCTGCCGGCCGATCCGCTGCTGGCCCTGGTGAACGCGCGGCTGAAGCCGGGCGATCCGCTGCACTCGCCGCGCTCGACGGCGGCGATCAATCCGCTGCAGCGCACGCCGCGGGAGCCGATCTCCGGGCGCCTGGTGATCGGCGGCGTGGTCGTCGTGCTGGGCATCCTGGCTTTCCTCGGCTGGTGGACGATGCGCCGCGAGACCAGTCCGCCACCTGCCGCTCCCGCTGCGACGCCGGCGCCGGCGCCGGCACAGGATCCGCAGGCGGCCGCGCCGCCGACGGGCGTGGCGGCCGAAGACAGTCCGGCGGCGGCGAGCGCGCCCGAGGCGGCCGCCGCGCCGGCGTCGGACGCAACGGCGCTGCGGCTGACTTTTCGCGACCGGTCCTGGGTCGAGGTGCGGCAGGCCGACGGCACGGTGCTGGTGTCGCAGAACAATGCCGCCGGAACGACACGCGTGATCGAGGGCAGGCCGCCTTATCTGCTGGTGATCGGCAATGCGTCGAAGGTGACGCTGGAGTATCGCGGCCGGACGGTGGACCTCGCGCCGTCGATCAGCCGCGACGATGTCGCCCGGCTGCGGCTCGAGTAGGAGCGCCGATGACAAGCCCCGACGTTTCCCTGCACGGCCTGCCCGTCGCCGCCGGTCCGCTGCCTCGCCATGTGACGCGCCGGGTGATCGTCCGCTGGGGCGCGCGCGCCGTGCCGGTCGGCGGCGGCGCGCCGGTGATGGTGCAGTCGATGACCAACACCGACACCGCCGACGCGATCGCCACCGCGATCCAGGTCAAGGAGCTCGCCCAGGCCGGCTCCGAGGTGGTGCGCATCACCGTCAACTCGCCGGAGGCCGCGGCCGAGGTCGAGGCGATCCGCGAGCAACTCGACCGCATGGGCATCGACGTGCCGCTGGTCGGCGACTTTCACTACAACGGCCACAAGCTGCTTTCCGAGTTTCCCGGCTGCGCGCGGTCGCTGTCGGCGTATCGGATCAATCCTGGCAACGTCGGCCGCGGCGCCAGGGGCGAGGACAATTTCGCGCGCATGATCGAGGTCGCCGGCCGGCTGGGCAAGCCGGTGCGCATCGGCGTGAACTGGGGCAGCCTCGACCAGGAATTGCTGGCGCGGATGATGGACGAGAACGCGCTGCGGCCGCAGCCGTGGACGGCGGCCGAGGTGCTGCGCGAGGCGCTGGTGCGCTCGGCGATCGACAGCGCGCGACGCGCCGAGGAACTCGGCCTGCCGGGCGACACCATCGTGCTGTCGGCGAAGGTGAGCGGGGTGCAGGACCTGATCGCCGTCTACCGCGAACTCGCGCGCCGCTGCGACTATCCGCTGCATCTCGGGCTGACCGAGGCCGGCATGGGCAGCAAGGGCATCGTCGCCTCCACCGCGGCGCTGGCGGTGCTGCTGCAGGAGGGCATCGGCGACACCATCCGCGTCTCGCTGACTCCGGCTCCCGGCGAGCCGCGGACGAAGGAAGTGCAGGTGGCGCAGGAGATCCTGCAGTCGCTCGGGCTGCGCGCCTTCGCGCCGCAGGTTATTGCCTGCCCGGGCTGCGGCCGCACCACCAGCACCTTCTTCCAGGAGCTGGCGCAGAAGATCGAGGGCTACCTGCGCGAGCAGATGCCGGTCTGGCGGGCGCGGTACCCGGGCGTGGAGGCGATGAATGTGGCCGTGATGGGCTGTGTGGTCAACGGTCCGGGCGAAAGCAAGCACGCCGACATCGGCATCAGCCTGCCGGGCTCGGGCGAGGAGCCGGTGGCGCCGGTGTACGTCGACGGCGCCCGCCGGGTGACGCTGAAGGGCGATCGCATCGCCGAGGAGTTCCAGGCGCTGGTCGAGGACTACGTGCGGCGCCGATTCGGCCGGGCTTCCGCCTGACGGGAACATGAAGAAGGAACGGCTCGCCGCCGTGCGCGGCATGAACGACGTGTTGCCCGACGAGGCGCCGTTGTGGGAGGCGTTCGAGTCGCGCGCGGTCGAGGTGCTGCGCGCCTACGGCTACCGCCAGATCCGCACGCCGATCGTCGAGCCCACGGCGCTGTTCACGCGCGGCATCGGCGAGGTCACCGACATCGTCGAGAAGGAGATGTACTCCTTCGTCGACCAGATGAACGGCGATGCGCTGAGCCTGCGGCCCGAGGCCACCGCCGGCGTCGTGCGGGCCGCGGTCGAGCACTCGCTGCTCTACGACGGCGGCAAGCGGCTG
>CAYLZU010000017.1:0-11780 GCA_964388005.1 uncultured Burkholderiaceae bacterium | reverse complement strand
GACCAGCTCTACGGCGAGCACCTGTCGCTGCGGCCGGTAGCGACGGCGTCGGTGGTGCGCGCCTGCATCGAGCACAACCTGCTGTACGACGCGCCGCGGCGGCTGTGGTACATGGGGCCGATGTTCCGCCACGAGCGGCCGCAGCGCGGCCGCTACCGGCAGTTCCACCAGGTCGGCGCCGAGGCGCTGGGCTTTCCCGGGCCGGATGTCGATGCCGAGCAGATCCTGATGCTGAAGCGGCTGTGGGACGTGCTGGAGATCGGACCGGTGCAGCTGGAGCTCAATTCCCTCGGCAGCGGCGAGGAGAGAGCGCGGCACCGGGCGGCGCTGATCGACTACTTCGAATCGCATGCCGGCGACGTCGATGCCGACGCCCGGCGACGGCTGCACACCAATCCGCTGCGCATCCTCGACACCAAGAATCCGGCGATGCAGGCGCTCGCGGCCGGGGCGCCGCGGATCACCGAGTACCTGGGCCCGCAGTCGCGCGCCCGCTTCGAGCGGCTGCAGGAACTGCTCGCCGCCGGCGGCGTCGAGTTCAGCATCAACCCGCGGCTGGTGCGCGGGCTCGACTACTACAACCTGACCGTCTACGAGTGGATCACCGACCGTCTCGGCGCGCAGGGTACGATCTGCGGCGGCGGACGTTACGACCCGCTGATGGAGATGCTCGGCGGCAGGCCCGCTCCCGGCTGCGGCTTCGCCATCGGGGTCGAGCGGGTGATCGAACTGCTGCGCGGCTCTGGCGCAACGGGCGCGCAGGCCGCCTGCGATGTCTACGTGCTGCACCAGGGCGGCGGCACCTACATGGCGGCGCTGCGCGCCGCCGAGACGATCCGCGATGCCGGCCTCGACGTGGTCCTGCATGCGGGCGACGGCAGCCTGAAGTCGCAGATGAAGAAGGCCGACGCCAGCGGTGCCGAATATGCGGTCATCGTCGGCGAGGCCGAGGCGGCCGAAGGCAAGGCGATGGTCAAGGCGCTGCGGGCGGGCGAGGCGTCGGCGCCGTTCGCTCTGCAGCAGGCCGTGCCGCTGTCCGGACTCGGCGAGACGCTTGCCGCGGCGCTGGCGACCGACGGTGAATCGACATCCAGAGAGGACTGATGGCTTACGACCTCGAAGAACAGGAACAGCTGGCAGCGATCAAGGCCTGGTGGGAGCGCTGGGGCAACCTGGTGCTGACGTCGGTCACCGTCGTGCTGCTGGCGATCGCTGCTTTCAACGGCTGGCGCTGGTACGAGCGGCACGAGGCCGGCAATGCCGGCGTTCTCTATGAGGAGTTCCTCAACGCCGTGCAGGGCGGTGACCTCGGCCGCAAGAAGGAGCTGGCCGGCACGCTGATCGAGCGCTACGGGCGCACCGTCTACGCGCCGATGGCGGCGCTGCAGGTGGCGAAAGTCAACTACGACGCCGGCGACCGCGGCGCCGCCCAGGCGCAGTTGCGCTGGGTGATCGAGAAGTCGGGACACCCGGAGCTCGTGCCCATCGCCAGGCTGCGGCTCGCCGGCGTGCTCCTCGACGAAAAGGCCTACGACGAGGCGCTGAAGCTGGTCAGCGGCGACGCCCCGGCATCGGCGGCGGTGCAGTTCGCCGATCGCCGCGGCGACATCCTGCTGGCGATGGGCCGTACCGACGAGGCTCGCGGCGCCTACCGGGAAGCGCTCGACAAGGCCGACGCGCAGCATCCGCTGCGGCCCCTGATCCAGCTGAAGCACGACGCGCTGCCGTCGGCGGCGGTGTCCTGAGGCGGCGATGGCGGGGTTGCGCGACATCGGCCGCCTCCTTCGTCTGGCGGTGACGGCGGCGGTGGTTGCCGCGCTGGCCGCCGGTTGCGGCCTGTTCGGCGAGAAGAAGGCGCCGCCGGCGCCGCTGCCGGAGATCCAGCCGAGCGCCACCATTACCACCAGTTGGCGGCTGTCGCTGGGCAGCAGTCGAGGCACGTTCCTGCAGCCGGCGGTGACCGACAACGGCATCTATGCCGCCTCCGCCGGCGGCACGGTGCTGCGTGTCGACCCGGCGAGCGGCGGCGTCGTCTGGAGGACCGAGCTTCAGTCGCGCCTCGTTGCCGGGGTCGGCGCCGACGGATTCACGGTGGCCGTGGCGACACCACGGGGCGAGGTGATCGCGCTCGATGCCGACGGCAAGGAGCGCTGGCGGGCGCAGGTCAACAGCGACGTGATCTCGCCGCCGCTGATCGGCCGCGGCCTGGTGATCGTGCGGTCGACCGACCAGCGGGTCAGCGCCTTCGAGGCCGATAGCGGGAAGCGGCGCTGGATCTACGTGCGCCAGGTGCCGCCGCTAACGTTGCGCGCCTCCACCGAACTCGCCTTTGCCGGCGACAACGTGCTGGCCGGCTTCCCCGGCGGCCGCCTGGTGGCGATCGCGCTGGCCAACGGCGCGGCGCGCTGGGAGTCGTCGGTTTCCGAGCCGCGCGGCACGACCGAGGTCGAGCGGCTGGCCGACGTGCTCGGGCCGGTCGTCGTCGATGGCGGCCTCGCCTGCGCCGCGTCGTTCCAGGGCCGCGTCGTGTGCGCCGATGCCGGCTCGGGGACGCTGCGATGGTCGCGCGACATGTCCGCCGGCGGCGGCGTCGCCCGCGACGCGCGCGGCGTCTATGCGGTCGATGCCGGCTCGCAGCTGCACGCTTTCGCCGGCGAGAACGGCGCCAGCCTGTGGCGCAACGACCGGCTCGCCAACCGCGCGCTCACCACGCCGCTGGCGCTTGCGGGCTTCGTCGCGGTGGGCGATCTCGCCGGGTATGTCCACTTCCTCACCGCCGCCGAGGGCAGTTTCGCCGCCCGGGTGCAGGTCGATTCGAGCGCCATTGCCGCGCGGCCGCTCGCCTGGGGCGACGGCGCGGTCGTGCTCACCAGCGACGGCACGCTGGCGCTGCTGACGCCGCGGCGCTGAGCCGCGGCCGAACGCGATGACACCGGTGGTGGCGCTGGTCGGCCGGCCCAACGTGGGCAAGTCGACGCTGTTCAACCGGCTGACGAAGAGCCGCGCGGCACTGGTGGCGGACTTTCCCGGACTGACGCGCGACCGCCACTACGGCGAGGGACGGGTCGGTCCGGTGCCGTACATCGTCATCGACACCGGCGGCTTCGAACCGGTCGCCGCCGAAGGCATCACCCGCGAGATGGCGCAGCAGGCCGAAGCGGCGATCGCCGAGAGCGACGTCGTCATCTTCCTGGTCGACGCCCGCGACGGGCTGGTGCCGCAGGACGGGCGCATCGCCGACCGCCTGCGGCGCTCCGGCCGCCGGCCGCTGCTGGTGGTCAACAAGGCCGAGGGCATGTCGCCGGCGGCGATGGCCGAGTTCCACGAACTCGGTCTCGGCGATCCCCATCCGATCTCCGCCGCGCACGGCGACGGCGTCGCCGCATTGATGGCGCTGGCGCTTGCCGGCTTCGAGGCGGACGAGGAGAACGCGGCGCAGGAGCCCGCCGACGGAAGGATCCGGGTCGCCATCGTCGGACGCCCCAACGTCGGCAAGTCGACGCTGGTGAACGCTTTGCTCGGCGAGGAACGGATGATCGCCTTCGACGCGCCGGGCACGACCCGCGACGCGATCGAGGTCGAGTTCAGCCACGGCGGCCGCGACTATCTGCTGATCGACACCGCGGGGCTGCGCCGGCGCGGCAAGGTGTTCGAGACGGTGGAGAAGTTCTCGGTCGTCAAGACGCTGCAGGCGATCGAGGCGGCCAACGTGGCGGTGCTGCTGCTCGATGGCAGCGCCGAAATCGCCGAACAGGACGCCCACATCGCCGGCTTCATCCTCGAAAAGGGCCGGGCGCTGGTGCTGGCGGTGAACAAGTGGGACCAGCTGGACGACTACCAGCGTTCGCTGGTCAGGCGCGAACTCGAGCGCAAGCTGCACTTTCTCGACTGGGCCAAGCTGCACTTCATCTCGGCGCAGAAGCGCACCGGCCTCGGCGCGCTGATGCGCTCGGTCGACGCCGCCTATCGCGCCGCGTTCGCCAGGCTGCCGACGCCGAAGCTCACCCGCGCGCTGCGGGCCGCGGTCGAGCGGCAGCAGCCGCCCCGCGCCGGCCACTCGCGGCCGAAGATGCGCTATGCGCACCAGGGCGGCCACAACCCGCCGGTGATCGTCGTGCACGGCAACTCGCTGGCCCACGTCGCGGCCTCGTACCGGCGTTACCTCGAAGGCTGGTTCCGGCGCGAGTTCTCGCTCGAAGGCACGCCGCTGCGGATCGAGTTCCGGACCAGCACAAATCCCTACGCCGGCGCGCGCGAGGCGCGATAGCGGGCGGTTTTCTTTTCCATTACATTGAATTTTCCGCAGTCGCGGCCATCTAAGCGTCGTGTTGAAGGCGAAGGGCGCCGCAACCCGGACGACTCGAAGAAGACGGAGCCGATATGAGCAACAAAGGGCAACTCCTACAAGACCCGTTCCTGAACGCACTGCGCCGCGAGCACGTGCCGGTATCGATCTATCTCGTCAACGGCATCAAGCTGCAGGGCCAGATCGAATCGTTCGACCAGTACGTCGTCCTGCTGCGCAACACCGTCACCCAGATGGTCTACAAGCACGCCATTTCGACCGTGGTTCCGGCGCGGCCGGTCAATCTCGCCGCGGAGCCGACCAGCTGAGCGCCTATCAGGTCGACTCCGCGCGCTCGCGGCGGGCGCCGCGCGCGGTCATCGTCAGCGTCGTCGTCGGATCGCGCGGCCGCAACGGGCACGAGGCGGCCGATGCGCTCGAGGAAACCCGTCAGCTGGCTGCGTCGGCCGGCTATGCGATCGCCGGCGAGGTCGCGGCGCGCCGCGAGCGTCCGGACGCGGCCTTCTATGTCGGCAGCGGCAAGGTCGACGAACTGGCGACGCTGGTCCGCGACTGCGCCGCCTCGGTGGCGATCTTCGATGTGCCCTTGACCCCGGCGCAGCAGCGCAACCTGCAGGGGCGGCTCGACGTCGCCGTGCTCGACCGAGAGCTGCTGATCCTGGAGATCTTCGCCCAGCGCGCCAAAAGCAGCGAAGGCAAGCTGCAGGTCGAGGTGGCGCAGCTGGAGCACCTGGCGACGCGGCTGGTGCGCGGCTGGACCCACCTCGAACGGCAGCGCGGCGGGCTGGGCAAGACCGGCGGTCCGGGCGAAAAGCAGATCGAACTCGACCGCCGTCAGATCGGCGTGCGGGTAAAGCGGCTGCGCGAGCGGCTCAAGGCGCTCGGCCGGCAGCGGCGCACGCAGCGGCGCGCCCGCGCCCGGCGCGACGTCTTCTCGGTGTCGCTGGTCGGGTACACCAACGCCGGCAAGTCGACGCTGTTCAACGCGCTGGCCCGCGCCGGCAGCTACGCCGCCGATCAGCTGTTCGCCACGCTCGACACGACTTCGCGTCGGTGCTTCGTGGCGCCGGCCGAGCAGGTCGTGGTCTCGGACACGGTCGGGTTCATCCGCGGTCTGCCGCACCAGCTCGTCGATGCCTTCAAATCGACGCTCGAGGAATCGATCGAGGCCGACCTGCTGCTGCACGTGGTCGATGCCTCGTCACCGTCGCGTGCCGAGCAGATGGCCGAGGTCGAACGGGTGCTGGCGGAGATCGGCGCGGCGGAGGTGCCGCGGCTGCTCGTCTTCAACAAGATCGACCGGATCGAGCATGCGGCCGCTGTCGAGCGCGACCCCTATGGTACGATCCGCGCCGTTTTTCTCAGTGCGGCAACCGGCGACGGCGTCGAACTCCTGCGCCAAGCGATTGCCGAACGCGTGCGCGATGCGCGGTCGGCCCCTGCCGAATCCCGTTCGATGCTTGCAGCCCCGGTGCCGGCGGGCCCGCCCGCTGCCGGTATCCTCAAGTAATCCTTCGCACGTCTCATGCATTTCGTTCCCGGCATTTCCCTCGCACTGAACGATCCCCAGTGGGGCCGTGGCTCCGGCTCGGGCGGCGACGACGGCGATCTAGAACGCGACGACAGCCGTCGCGGGCGGCCGCAGTCCTCGGGCGGCCCCCCGGATCTCGACGAACTCTGGCGCGACCTGAACCGCAGGCTCAACGGTCTGTTCGGTCGCCGCGGCGGCGGCTCCGGCGGCTCCTCGGGGAGCGGTGGCGGCTTCCGGCCGGACGCACGCGGTGCCGGCGTCGGTGTCCTGACGGTGCTGGTGGTGGCGGCGCTGATCTGGATCGGCAGCGGCGCCTACATCGTGCAGGAGGGCCAGGTCGCCGTGGTGACGACCTTCGGCCGCTACAGCGATACGACGCTGCCCGGCTTCCGCTGGCGCATGCCGTGGCCGATCCAGGCCCACGAGTCGGTCGACGTGCTTTCGGTGCGGACGCTCGAGATCGGGGCCCGCGGCCGCGCCGACCGGCTGAAGGAAGCCCTGATGCTGACCGACGACGAGAACATCGTCGACGTGCACTTCACGGTGCAGTACCGGATCAGGGAAGACGTCGGCGGCGCCCGCGACTTCGTCTTCAATGTCCGCCGGCCGACGGAGTCGGTCGGGCAGGTCGGCGAGTCAGCGATGCGCGAAGTGGTCGGCCGGCAGCTGATGGACAAGGTCCTGTACGAGTCGCGGCAGGAAATCGCCGACGCCGTGCGCATGCGCATGCAGGAGAACCTCGATCGCTACGGCACCGGCATCCTGGTGCTTCAGGTCGCGATCCAGAACGCGCAGCCGCCGGAACAGGTGCAGGCGGCCTTCGACGACGCGGTCAAGGCGACCCAGGATCGGGAGCGTCTGATCAACGAGGGCCAGGCCTACGCCAACGACGTGATTCCGCGGGCGGGCGGCACGGCGGCGCGACTGATGCAGGAAGCCGAGGGCTACCGGACGCGGGTCGTGCAGACGGCGGAGGGCGACGCGGCGCGTTTCCGCCAGATCGCCGCCGCCTACGGCAACGCGCCCAAGGTGACCCGCGACCGGCTCTATATCGAGACGATGCAGCAGATCTTCTCGAACACGAGCAAGGTCCTGATCGATTCCAGGAACAGCAATCAGCTGCTGTACCTGCCGTTCGACAAGCTGCTGCAGCAGTCGGCCGGCGAACCGGCGACCGTCCGCCCGGCGCCGGCGCTGCCGGCCGAGACGGCGCCGATCGACTCGCGCGGCGCCTCCAGTGCGCGCGGCCGCGAGTCACGCTAGCTGCTCCGACCCACAGGTTCCGAAACGATGCGTTCCACGAAGTGCATGGGCCGTTGCAACAGCGGCGAAGCCGGCGCCAGGCGCGAAGCCGCGCGGAGGTCGGGACCCAAGCGGGCGCGGCGACAAGGCATGGCGCCGATTCTCGCCACCGCGGCGGCGACACTCGTGGGCCGGAGCAGTAGGGGCGGCCGATGAACAAGGTCATCGCCACCGTCGTCGGTCTGGTCGTCGCCGCCGTGATCTTCCGCGCCAGCGCCTTCGTCGTCGACCAGCGCCAGTTCGCGATCCTGTTCCAGCTCGGCCAGATCGTCGAGATCTACACGGAACCGGGACTGAAGTTCAAGGTTCCGCTGATCCAGAACGTCATCTACCTCGACCGGCGGATCCTGACCATCGACACGCCGCAGGCCGACCGGGTGCAGACGTCGGAAAAGAAGAACCTGCTGGTCGACTCCTTCGTCAAGTGGCGCATCGCCGATCCGCGGCTGTTCTACGTCAGCTTCCTGGGCCTGGAGCGCGCCGCCGAGGAGCGCATCAATTCCCTGGTGCGCGATGCGCTGAACCGGGCCATCAACCGCCGCACCGTCAACGAAGTGACCTCGCGCGAGCGCGACCGGGCGATGGAGGAGATCAAGGTCAGCGTCCAGGATCGCGTGCGCGACCTCGGGGTCGAAATCGTCGACGTGCGGCTGAAGCGGGTCGAGTTCGTGCCCGAGATCAACGAGGACGTGTTCCGCCGCATGCAGTCGGAGCGCAAGCGGGTGGCCACCGAGCAGCGGTCGATCGGCGCCGCCGAGGGCGAGAAGATCCGCGCCGACGCCGACCGTCAGCGCGAGGTTCTGCTGGCCGAGGCCTATCGCGATGCGGAGAAAATCAAGGGCGAAGGTGATGCCCGCGCCTCGGATATCTACGCCAAGGCATTCGGCCAGAACCCGGAGTTCTTCACCTTCTATCGCAGCCTCGAGGCGTACCGGGCCAGCTTCCGCACCCGCAACGACCTGCTGGTGATCGACCCGTCGTCGGAGTTTCTGCGGTACCTGAAGGACCCCGCGCCGGGCCGTGCGCCGCCGCGCTGAGGCACCGATGGCGGCGTCGAAAGCGATCGCCAGGCACGTCCTCGGTCAGTCGGCGCCGGCGCAATGGCGCCGAGGCGGTGCCGTCGGTCCGTGCCCCCGCCTGCCTGCTGTGCCCGGCGTCTGCATCGCCTGCGCGGCGACGGTCCGCGTTCGCCCGGCCGGCCGGTGATGTGGACGACGCTCGGGCTGGCGCTGGCCATGATGCTCGTGCTGGAGGGCCTGCTGCCGCTTGCCTCGCCGGCATCCTGGCGCGAGATGTTCCGCCGCGTCTCCGAGCTCACCGACGGGCAGATCCGGTTCTTCGGCCTCGCCTCCGTGCTCGCCGGGCTCGCGCTCGGTGCGATCATCGCCTGAGGCCGCAATTGCGGCGGCGAGCGGCGGAACCCGCCGCCAATCCGACCTGACGACATGGCCCGCTGGCTGCTTCCCGAGGGAATCTCCGACGTCCTTCCCGGCGAGGCGCGCTTCCTGGAAGCGCTGCGCCGCGCCGCCCTCGACCTGTACCGGGGCTACGGCTACGAGCTGATCGTTCCGCCGCTGCTGGAGTACACAGACTCGCTGCTGACCGGGGTCGGCGCCGACCTCGACCTGCGCACGTTCAAGCTGGTCGACCAGCTCTCCGGACGGATGCTCGGCCTGCGCGCCGACATCACGCCGCAGGTGGCGCGCATCGACGCTCACATCCTGAACCGGTCCGGCGTCGTCCGGCTGTGCTATGCGGCCAGCGTGCTGCACGCGCGGCCGCTGCATCCGCTGGCCTCGCGCCAGCCGTTCTACGTCGGCGCCGAACTGTTCGGGCACGAATCGGTCGCCGCCGACGCCGAGGTGCTGGAACTGGCGGTGCGCACGCTGGCGCTGGCGCGGGTCGAGGCGGTCGGTTTCGACCTCGGCCACACCCGGATCCTGCGGGCGCTGCTCGAGCTCGACCCGGAGGCGCAGCGTCTGGCCGAGGACATCGTCGCCGCGCTCAGCGCCAAGGATGCGGCGGCGCTGACGCCGCTGACCGAGGGACTCAAGCCGGCGGCGCGCACGGCGCTGCGGGCCCTGATGCGGCTGCATGGCGATGCCGGGGTGCTGGCGGCGGCGCGCGAGATGCTGCCGCAGCTCGCCGCGGTCGCGGCGGCGCTCGACGAACTGCAGGCGCTGGCGGCGGCACTGCGCCGGCTCGGCGCCGCGGCCAGTGTCGACCTCGCCGACCTGCACGGCTTCCGTTATCACACCGGCGCCACCTTTGCCGCCTATGCCGGCGGCTGGCCGGTGGCGCTGGCCCGCGGCGGGCGTTACGACGACATCGGCCGCGCGTTCGGCCGGGCGCGCCCGGCGACCGGGTTCTCGATCGATCTGCGCGAACTGGCGCGGCTGAACGGGGGCGGCGCGACCCGGGCGATACTTGCGCCTGCGCTCGACGACGCGGCGCTCGCCGCCCTGATCGATCGGCTGCGCGCGGCCGGGGAGGTTGTCGTGCGCCGGCTCGGCGAGGACGACGTGGTCGATGGCCTGCATTGCGACCGCGAAATCCGCCAGGCGGGCGGCGCATGGCGGGTGGTCGACACGGCAACCGGCAGGATCACGTCGGACTGACTGGCGAACGGCGGCGCGACCTTAGCCGGCGGGATGGATGTGGCAACGGTTTCGGGACAACGGTGATGGCACGCAACGTAGTGGTCGTCGGCACGCAGTGGGGCGACGAAGGCAAGGGCAAGATCGTCGACTGGCTGACCGAGAACGTCGACGGCGTGGTCCGCTTCCAGGGCGGGCACAACGCCGGGCACACGCTGGTCGTCAATGGCCGCAAGACGATCCTGCGGTCGATCCCGTCGGGCATCCTGCACGACAAGGTGCTGTGCTACATCGGCAACGGTGTGGTGCTGTCGCCGCAAGCGCTGCTGGCCGAGATCGACGAGCTGAAGGCGGCCGGGGTCGAGCCCGAAGGCCGGCTGCTGGTCAGCGGCAACTGCCCGCTGATCCTCGACTACCACATCGCGCTCGACAAGGCGCGCGAGGCCAGGCGCGGCGATGCCAAGATCGGCACCACCGGCCGCGGCATCGGACCCGCCTACGAAGACAAGGTCGGCCGGCGTGCGGTCCGGGCGCAGGACCTGTTCGACGCGCAGCGCTTCGGCGACCTGGTGCGCGCCGCGCTCGACCTGCACAACTTCGTGCTGACGAAGTATCTCGGCGCCGAGGCGGTCGACGCCGGGCGCGTGATCGGCGAGACGCTGGCACTCGCCGAGCGGCTGAAGCCGATGCTGGCCGACGTGTCGTACAGGCTCAACGAGGCGATGGCCGCCGGCAAGAGCCTGCTGTTCGAAGGCGCGCAGGGCACCCTGCTCGACGTCGATCACGGCACCTATCCCTACGTGACCTCGAGCAACACCGTCGCCGGCGCCGCCTCGGCCGGCGCCGGCGTGGCGCCGCAGAAGCTGCATTACGTGCTCGGAATCACCAAGGCCTACTCGACGCGGGTCGGCTCGGGCCCGTTCCCGACCGAACTCGCCGATGCCGACGGCCAGCACCTGCGCGACCGTGGCAACGAGTACGGCTCGGTGACCGGCCGCCCGCGCCGCTGCGGCTGGTTCGACGCCGCGGCGCTGCGCCGCTCGGTGCAGGTCAACGGCACCAGCGGCCTGTGCATCACCAAGCTCGACGTGCTCGACGGCCTGCCGATGGTGAGGCTGTGCACCGGCTATCGCTATCGCGGCACGTCGACGGACATCCTTCCATTCGGTGCCGAGGAGGTCGGTCGCTGCGAGCCGGTGTACGAGGACTTCGAGGGCTGGAGCCAGTCGACCTTCGGCGTCCGCGACTGGAAGCAGCTTCCGGGCTCGGCACAGCGCTACCTGGCGCGGCTGGCCGAGGTGACCGGGGTGCCGATCGACATCGTCTCCACCGGACCGGACCGCGAGCAGACGATCCTGATGCGGCACCCGTTCAGCGCCTGAGGCGGCCGCCGTGTCGCTCAGGCACCTGTACATCGACTGGGAGCAGTACCACCGCATGATCGAGCGGCTGGCGCTTCAGGTGCATGCGAGCGGCTACCGCTTCGACTCGCTGCTGTGCCTGGCGCGCGGCGGACTGCGCATCGGCGACGTAATCTCGCGCCTGTTCGACGTGCCGCTGGCGATCCTGGCGACGAGTTCGTACCGCGCCGCCGCCGGCACCGAGCAGGGCACGCTCGACATCGCCGAGTACATCACCACCACCGGCGGCGAGCTGCGCGGCAACCTGCTCCTGGTCGACGATCTGGTCGACTCCGGCGTGACGCTGCTGCGAACGGTCGAACACCTGCGCCGGCGTTACCCGATGCTGCGCGAAGTCCGCACCGCCGTTCTCTGGTACAAGGCGGTGTCGACCGCGAAGCCGGACTACTTCGTGCAGTTCCTTGCCGACAGCCCGTGGATCCACCAGCCGTTCGAGGTGTACGACTCGATGCGGCCGGCCGACCTGGCGCAGCGTCTCGCCGGCGAGGCGGTTCCCGAGGATGCGGAGCCGGCGGCGTGAGGGCGCGGCCGAAAGGCAAACGGCCTGCTTGCGCAGGCCGTTTCGATCCTGGTGCCCAGGAGAGGACTCGAACCTCCACACCTCGCGGCGCTAGTACCTGAAA
>CAYLZU010000016.1:0-21530 GCA_964388005.1 uncultured Burkholderiaceae bacterium | reverse complement strand
CAGCGCGTCGATCTCGGTCATCCGCTTCGCCAGCTGGGCGAGCTTGCTGTGCATCGAAGGTTTCATCGGCAAAGGCAGCGGCGATGGCCGCGCGCCGGCGCTGCCGGCACGCGGCCCGCATCGCGATCAGCTAATGCTCGGGTTGGGAATAGAAGCGCGACAGCAGCGCGACCAGCTGCGCGCGCGCCGCTTCGTCGGTGCCGGCGGCCTCGTGCAGCGCCGAGACCGGGGCGTGCAGGAACTTGTTGGTCAGCGCCTGCGCCAGCTGTTCGATCACCGCCTCGGGCGGCTCGCCGCGCGCCAGCAGCCTCCTCGCCCGCTCCAGTTCGCGCGCCGTCAAGGTCTCGGCGCGGCTGCGCAGGCCCTGGATCACCGGCACCGCGGCGCGGCTGCGCATCCAGGCGTCAAAGTCGCGCACCCGCGACTCGATGATCGCCTCGGCCTGCGCCACCGCCGCCTGCCGATTCTCGGAGCCGGTGGCGACGATCCTGCCGAGGTCGTCGACGGTGTAGACGTAGACGTCCTCCAGCCGCGCCACTTCCTGCTCGACGTCGCGCGGCACCGCCAGGTCGACGATGAACATCGGCCGCCGCCGCCGGCTCTTCACCGCGCGCTCGACCATGCCCAGCCCGATGATCGGCAGCGTGCTCGCAGTGCAGGAGACGACGATGTCGAACCTAGCGAGGTTCTCCGGCAGCTCCGCCAGCCGCATCGACTGCCCCTGGAAGCGGTGCGCCAGCGCCGCCGCGCGTTCGACGGTGCGGTTGGCGACCGTGACCGACTTCGGCCTGCGCGCGGCGATGTGCGTCGCCGTCAGCTCGATCATCTCGCCGGCGCCGATCAGCAGCACCTCGCTGCCGGACAGGTCGCCGAAGATGCTCTCGGCCACCCGCACCGCGGCAGCGGCCATCGACACCGAGTGGGCGCCGATCTCGGTGCTCGATCGCACTTCCTTGGCCACCGCGAAGGTGCGCTGGAACAGGTGGTTCAGCAGCAGGCCCATGCCGCCGGCCTGGCGCGCCAGCCGCTCGGCCTGTTTCATCTGGCCGAGGATCTGCGGCTCGCCGAGCACCATCGAGTCCAGGCCGCTGGCGACGCGAAAGGCGTGGCGCACGGCATCGGCCTGCGGCAGCAGATAGACGGCGCGGCGGAACTCTTCGCCGTCGAGCCGCTTCTCGGTGGCGACGAAGTCGGCCAGCGCCGGCCCGGCCGACTGCGGCTGCTCCACGGCGCAGTACAGCTCGGTGCGATTGCAGGTGGAGACGATCGCCGCCTCGGTCAGCCGGCCGCGATTGCGGTCGGCCAGCCGTTCCCGCAGGCGGGCAATGGTGCCGCCGACCTCGTCGGGCACGAACGTCACCCGCTCGCGCAGCGCAAGCGGCGCCGTCTGGTGGTTGAGCCCGAGCGTGATGAGGTGCATAAAGCCTTGATTCGCAGCGGGATTATACGGAGCGGGGGGCGGCGGCAGTCTCGGTCGGCGGCGCGCGGCGGCAGTTGACCCAGCGCAAGCTATGGCACGATGGGGGCATCGTCAACCCCGTCCGCAGGAGCATCCATGTCGATCGTCTGGATCATCGTCGTCGGCTTCGTCGTCGGTCTGATCGCAAGGGCGGTGATGCCGGGCGAGCAGAAGATGGGCCTCATCCTGACCACCGTGCTCGGCGTCGCCGGTTCGCTGGTCGCCGGTTACCTGGGACAGGCGATCGGCTGGTACCAGGCGGGTCAGGGCGCGGGCTTCATCGGCTCGATCGTCGGCGCCCTGATCCTGCTGTTCGGCTATGGCCTGCTGACGAAGAAGTAGACCGCTGCTGCCCGGCGGCCGAGCCGGACGCGAGTCCGGGTTCCGGAGACCAACGATGCCAATCGCACAACTGCCCGACGTCCGCCTGCACTACGAACTCGACGGCGACCCGCGGCTGCCGGTGCTGATGCTGTGCAATTCGCTCGGCTCCACGCTCGAGATGTGGGCGCCGCAGATGCCGGCGTTTCTCGCCCACTTCCGCGTGCTGCGCTACGACACCCGCGGCCACGGCGGCTCCGAGGTCACGCCGGGCGAGTACAGCATCGCCCAGCTCGGCAACGACGCGCTGCGGCTGCTCGATCATCTCGGCATCGAGCGGATGTCGTTCTGCGGCCTGTCGATGGGCGGCATGACCGGCATGTGGCTCGGCGCCAATCACCCGCTGCGCATCTGGCGGCTGGTGCTCGCCAACACCGGGGCCAAGGTCGGTGACCCGGCGATCTGGGAGGCGCGCTTCGACGCGGTCCGCAAGGGCGGCATGGCGGCGATCGCGCCGAGCGTTATCGACCGCTGGTTCACCGCCCGCTACCAGAAGCTGGCGCCAGCCGAGGTCGACAAGGTGCGGGCGATGCTGCTGGCGACGTCGCCCGACGGCTACATCGCCAACGGCGCCGCCGTGCGCGACATGGACCAGCGTGCCGATCTCGCCGCCATCAAGGTGCCGACGCTGGTGATCGCCGGCACCCACGACGGCTCGACGCCGCCGGAACTCGGCCGCGCCGTGGCGCAGGCGATCGACGGCGCGCGCTACCTCGAGCTCGACGCGGCGCACTTCTCCAACTGGGAGCAGGCCGGGGCGTTCACGACGGCGGTGCTGTCGTTCATGGTCGACGGCGGTCTGAACGAACTCGCCCGCTTCGAAGCCGGCCTGTCGATCCGGCGGCCGGTGCTCGGCGCCGACTACGTCGACCGCGTGCTCGCCAATCGCACCCCGGTCAACGCCGAGTTCCAGGATCTGATCACCCGCTACTGCTGGGGCGAGGTCTGGACCCGACCCGGCCTGCCGCGCCACACCCGCAGCCTGCTGACGATCGCGATGACGCTGGCGCTGAACCGTCCCGACGAACTGCGGCTGCACATCCGCGCCGCGCGCAACAACGGCGTGAGCCGCGACGAGATCAAGGAGACGCTGATCCACGCCGCCATCTACTGCGGCGTGCCGGCGGCGGTCTCCGCGTTCAGGATCGCCGGCGAGGTCTTCGCCGAGCAGGACGCCGAGAGCGAGAAGAAGTAGCGGCCTGATGCTGCCGGGCCGGCAGCGTCACGCTGCGCGTGCCGGCGCTGCCTCTTCCGTGGCGCGCCGCTGCCGCATCACCACCGCGTAGAGCACCGGCACGATGAACAGGGTGAGCAGGGTCGAGATCGCCAGCCCCCAGACGATCGCCGCGGCCACCGGCCCCCACAGCAGCGACTTGCCGCCCAGCCCGGCGGCGAGCGAGAACAGCCCGGCGATGGTGGTGGTGGCGGTGATCAGCACCGGGATCACGCGCCGCCGCGCCGCGTACAGGATCGCGTGCAGCACGCTCATGCCGCGCGCCATGCGATCGTTGGCGGCATCGATCAGCACGATCGCCGAGTTCACCGCGATGCCCGTCAGCGCCACCATGCCGTACATCGTGTACAGCGACAGCGGGTTGCCGCTGATCACCAGGCCGAAGGTGACGCCGGCGAAGGCCAGCGGCACGGTGACCAGGATCAGCAGCGGCTGGAAGTAGCTGCGGAACTGGGTGGCGAGGATCAGGTAGATGAGGCCGATGCCGAGCAGGAACAGCATCCCCATCGCGTCGAGGCTTTCCTGGATGTCGTCGAGTTCGCCGGTGAAGTCCAGGTTCACGTCCGCAAACTGCGGCGCCAGCTTCTGCCACGCCTCGACGATGATGCGATTGGCGGCGACGGTGTCGGTCTGCTCCTTGTCGAGGTTGGCCTCCAGCGTGATCGTGCGGCGGAAGTTGTAGCGCTTGATGTTGCCCTTGCTGGTGGTCGACTCCGCCTTCACCAGCGCCCCCAGCGACGTGACGCCGCCGCCGGGCAGCGCCACCGCCTCGCCGAGCAGCGCCGCGATGTCGGCGACCGGCCGCTCGATGCCGGCCACGCGCACCTCGACCTTCTCGCCACGGTCGCGCACCGTCTGCACGATCTCGCCGTCGACCTGCAGCCGCACCAGCCGGGCCACCGTGGCCGCGTCCAGCCCGCTGCGCACCACCGCCTCGCGGTCGAGCCGCAGCCGCAGCTCGGCGCGGCCGGGCTGGTCGTCGTCGACGATGTCCTTCGCGCCCGGGATCTCCTTGACCACCGCGCGCAGGGCGTCCACCGCCCGCCGCAGCTCGCCGTAGTCCTCGCCGCGCACCTTGACGCTGATCGGCTTGGCCGTCGGCGGCCCGCCGGACAGCACGGTGAAGCTCTTGCGCCCCGGGCCCGGCAGCGCCTCGATCCGCGCCCGCATGTCCTCGACGATTGTCTGCACCTCGCGGCCGCCGTCGGCGCGCGGCAGCAGCGAGACGACGAGCTGCCCGTAGGCGGGTCCGTACAGCGGCTCGGTCTCGGTGAACTTGACGCCGGCGTTGGCCACCACCGCCCGCGCCTCGCCGTCGCGCAGCAGCGGCCGCACCGCCCGCTCGACCACCTCGACCTCGCGCAGCGTCTCGTCCACCGGCGTGCCCTGCGGCAGGTCGACGTTGACGTAGAAGATGCGGATCGGGTCGAAGGCGAAGAACTGGATCCGCACCAGCCCGGCGGCGAAGGCGCCGGCCGCCGCGCCGAGCACCAGCAGGCAGCCGATGCCGAACCAGATCCGGTGCCGCATCACCACGATCAGCGCCCGCGAGTAGGCCACACGGATCCTGGCGTTGAAGCGGTTGCGCAGCTTCTGCATGCGCGAGGTCGACGGCGCAAAGCGCAGCGCGGCGACGTGGGTCGGCAGCATCCAGAACGCCTCGACGAGCGAGATCAGCAGGGCGAGCGTGACCACGAACGGGATCACGAACATGAACTTGCCGACGATTCCCGGCAGCAGCATCAGCGGCAGGAAGGCGGCCAGCGTGGTGAAGATCGACGAGGTCACCGGCGCGAAGACCTCGCGCAGCGCCGCCAGCGCGGCGGCGAGCGCGTCGGCGCCGCGCTGCACGCGGTAGTAGATCGCCTCGACCACCACCACCGCGTCGTCGACGAGCATGCCGAGCGCGATCACCACCCCCAGCAGCACGGAGATGTTCAGCGTGTAGCCGAGCGCGTACAGCAGCGCGAAGGTGCCGGCGAGCGAGAACGGAATGCCGATGCCGACCAGCAGCGCGATGCGGGTGCCGAGGAAGGCCCAGCACACCGCGATCACGAGCGCCAGCCCTAGCAGGGCGTTGTTCTGCATGATGCGGATGGCGTCGGTGGTCGGCACCGTCTGGTCGTCGGTCAGCACCAGCTTCAGCCCCTGCGCGGCCAGCGTCGGGTTGCGGCTGTCGATGTACCGGCGCAGCCGGTCGACGAGGTCGATGGTGTTGGTGTAGCTCTTCTTGTTGACCGCCAGCGAAATCGCCGGCCGTCCGTCCGACGACGACAACTGCGTCGCCTTGGCTCCCGTGCGCGTGACCCGCGCCACCGCGTCGAGCGTGACGCCCGGCGTGGACTCGCCGCGGCGAGGCACCGGGATGCGGGCGAGGAGGTCGGGGTCGGCCTCGGCGCCGACCACGCGAACGATCCATTCCGATCCCGCCGTGCGGGCGGTGCCGGCCGAGGTGTCGCGGAACCACGCCGCCACCGCGTCGGCGACGTCGGCCGCGGTCAGGCTGCGCGAGGCCAGCCGCGCGGCGTCGAACTCGACCCGCAGCTCCGGCTTGCGCAGACCGGACGCCACCACCTGGTCGACGCCGGCGATGCGCTCCAGGTCGTCCTTGATCTGGTAAGCGGCGAAGCGCAGCGTCTCGTCGTCCGCCTGCCCCAGCAGCAGCAACTGCGCCGTCGGAAAGCCGTTGCTGGTGGTGATCTCGACCACGTCCGGCTGCTCGGCGTCGCGCGGCAGGTCGCGGTTGGCCTTGGCCTGGATCTCGCGCCGCAGGTCGGTGACGCGCTTGTCGAAGGTGGCGGCGTCCAGTTCGCGGAAGCGCACCAGGATGCTGGAGACGCTCTCGCGCGAGGTCGAGGTGACGAAGCGCAGGTCGGCGAGGTTCTTCAGCGAGTCCTCCAACGGCCCGGTGACCAGCTTCTCCACGTCCTCCGCCGACGCTCCGGGCAGCACGGTGACGATGGAGACCCAGTTGAAGTTGATCTCCGGGTCCTGCTCGCGCGGCATCGCCAGGTAGCCGGCCACCCCCAGCCCGATCACCAGCGCGAACAGCACGTTCGCCAGCGGGTGGTTGCGGATCAGCGCTTCGAGCCAGTGCATCGGCGCGGCTCAGTCTCGGGCGACGCGGCGGGCGCGCCGGCGGGCGCGGTTGCGGCCGGAACAGGGGCGCGCCGCGTTCATTTCGCGGCGGCGTCGATCGACTGGCCGTCCTGAAGCGCGGCCTGGCCGTCGACGACCACCTGTGCGTTCGCTGCCAGCGGCGAAGCGGCCGGCCGTCCGGCCTGCGCTCCGGCGATCGGCACGAACTTCGCCTTGCCGCCCTCGACCACGAACACGCCGAAGGAGGTTTCGCCGTTGCGGGCGCGCTGCACGATCAGTTCCGCCGGCAGGTGCGGCCGCGGATCGCGCCAGTGCAGCCGACCCTCGGTGCCGGCCGGGGGTGCGTGGCCGACGAACACCAGCCGCGCCTCGCGCGTGCGGGTGGACGTCTGCACCGCCGGCGACACGCGCAGCAGCCGCAGCGGATGGCGCGCGTTCGGTTCGACGAACTCGAACGCGACCTTCGGGCCGAGGCCGGCGGCGAGATCGGCGGGAATCGGGCTCGTCACCTCCGGCGGCGCCGCGTCCTTGAGCACCAGCAGCGGCGCCCCGGGCTGGGCGATCTCGCCCACCTGCCCCGGCCGCGACATCACCACGCCGGCAAACGGCGCCCGGATGACGGTTTTCTCCAGCGTGCGCTGGGCGCTGCGCAGGGCGGCTTCGGCGGTGGCGACGTCGGCGCGCACCACCGCGGTTTCGGTCTCGCGCTGGGTCAGCGCTTCCGGCGAGATGAACTCCTGCTTCTGCAGCTCGCGGGCGCGGGCGAGCTGGCTTTCGGCCAGCGCCAGCCGCGCCCTGGCGGAGTTCAGCGCCGCCTCGGCCTGCGCCACCGCGAGCTGCGCATCGGCGGCTTCGAGCCGCACCACCACCGCACCGCGGGCCACCGTCTGCCCGACCTCGACGTCGATGGCGGCGATGCGGGCAGCGATCTCGGCGCTGATCCGGCTCTCGTTGCGCGCGACCGCGACCGCCGGTGCATCGCGCTCGGGGAACATGTGGACCGTCGCGGCCGCAGCCGTCGACACCGACGGCGGCGAAGCGACCTGGGCCATCGCGACCGGCGCCGCGAACGTCGCCGCCATCGTCAGCAGCACGAGCGCGCCGAGCCGCCTCAAGCGCGAATCCTCTGGTCGGCAGCGGGAAGGCAGCTCACGGGCAGCGAGCAGCGGCACAGGCGATCTGGGCGGGTGCACGAGGCATCGGGCCGCAACGCGGCCCTGAACGCAGCAAAGGCGCGGATTGTGCCGCAGTGCGATGACCAACCGTCCGCAGGGCAGGCAGCGGCTGTCGTCCGCACGGCGCGATAGGAAGGACGGTCGTTGCGCCCACCTCCAGGCGACCAGGCGCGGAGTCGTCGCTGGCAATCGCGTTGCCTGCGGCGCTGCGACCGTGTCGCGCCGACGTCGTGAGCGCGCGGCGCTGCCCGTTGCCGCCGCCACCGGCTGCCGGCGACGTCGGCGCTCGGCCGCCGTCGTCCGCCGGTCGCCGGTCGCCGGCGGCCTGCGCCGCGAAGGCATCTCCTATACTGCGCGCTCTCCGACCCCAACTCTCCGGGACGCCAGCGCGCAGGACGCAGCCCCGTGCAGATCGCCTCCCGCCGCTACGCCGACACGCTGGTCGTTTCGCCCTCGGGCCGGATCGATCACGCGACCGCGCCGCAGTTCGAAGCCGGCCTGATGCCGCTGCTGGAGCAGGCGCGCGCCGGCAACGGCGCGCTGGTGCTCGACTTCTCCGAGGTCGACTACATCAGCAGCGGCGGCCTGCGCGTGCTGATGATCGCCGCCACGCAGATGCGGGCGCAGCAGGCTCGGCTCATCGTCGCCGGCCTTTATTCGGTGGTGGCCGAGATCTTCGCCATCAGCCGCTTCGACCGGGTGATGAGCATCGCGCCGACGGTCGAGGACGCGCTCGGCCAGTGTTCGGCCGAAGCGCTGGCGGCGTATCGGCAGACGCCGTGAAGAGCGTGCGCTTCTGGGGCAGCCGCGGCTCGCTGCCGGTGGCGCTCACCGCGGCGGGGGTGCGCGCCAAGCTGCTGGCGGCGCTGCGCGCGGCGCGCGGCCGGGCGCTCGCTACCGAGGCGGAGCTCGACCGCTTCGTCGACGAGCTGCCGTTCGCCGTCGCCGGCACCTACGGCGGCCACAGCTCCTGCGTGCAGATCGACACCGGCGGCCCGGAGTACGTGGTCTGCGACATGGGCAGCGGCCTGCGCCCGTTCGGGCAGGCGATGATGGCCCGCCGCGGCGCGACCGGGCCGCAGACGTTCCACGTCTTCCAGAGCCATCTGCACTGGGATCACATCATGGGCCTGCCGTTCTTCGTGCCGGCCTTCATCCCCGGCAACCGGGTCGTGATCCACGGCTGCCACGAGGAACTCGAATACGCGCTGCGGCGGCAGCAGGAGCGGCCGTCGTTTCCGGTCGACTTCTCGATCTTCGGCGCCAGGCTCGAGTTCGTGCGCCTCGAGCCGGGGCGGACCTACGACATCGCCGGCCTGCGCGTGAGCGCGCTGCTGCAGCGCCATGCCGGCGACTCCTACGGCTACCGCTTCGAGTCGCAGGGCAAGGCGGTGGTCTACTCGACCGACTCCGAGCATCCACTCGCCGAGCCGGAGCACTTCGACCGCTTCGTCGAGTTCTTCCGCGGCGCCGATCTGGTGATCTTCGACGCCATGTACTCGCTGGCCGACGCGATCACCGTCAAGGCCGACTGGGGCCACTCCAGCAACGTCGTCGGCGTCGAGCTGTGCCAGCGCGCCGGCGCGCGCCACCTGTGCATGTTCCACCACGAGCCGGTGTTCGACGACGAGGCCATCGACGGCGTGCTCGCCGAGACGCGGAGGCTCGAGGAGATCACCCGCGGCGCCGCGCCGCTGCGCGTCAGCGCCGCCTACGACGGGCTGGAAATCGCGCTGTGAACGCGCCCCCGGCGCGCGAGCCGGCGGGCGCCGCCAGCGGCTGGATCAGGTTCGCCGGCGGCTCGCTGCTGGCGCTGCTCGTCGCCGTGGTCTGGGTTCAGCCGCGCTCGGCGGCGCCGCTGCAGGCCGGCTGGTTCGACACCCTGCAGACGCTGTATCCGCGCCGGGTCGGCGCCTATCCGGTGACGGTGGTCGAAATCGACCAGAAGAGCCTCGCCGCCCTCGGCCAGTGGCCGTGGCCGCGGACCGTGCTGGCGCGCCTGCTGCGGCAGATCGACTCGGCGCGGCCGGCGGCGATCGGAGTCAACATCCTGATGCCCGAGCCCGATGCGCTGTCGCCGCAGCGCCTGCTGGACAGCACCCCGGTCGACGACGAGGCGGTGGCCGCGGCGCTGAAGTCGCTGCCGTCGAACGACGCCGTGCTGGCGCGGGCGATCGCCGACACCGGCGCGGTGCTGGCCGTCGCCGGCGCGCCGGAGCCGACCGGGATGAGGCTGCGTGCGGCGCCGGTGATGGTGCGCGCCGATGCGGGCGACTCCGCCGCTGCGCTCGCCGTGACCCGCTACTCCGGCGCCCTTGCCAGCATCGACGAACTGAATCGCGCCGCCGCTGGCTGGGGCCTGATCTCGGTCGACGCCGCCGGCGGCATCGTCCGCCGCGTGCCGCTGGTGGCGAGCATCGACGGCACCCTGGTGCCGACGCTGGCGCTGGAAATGCTGCGCGTCGCCGCCGATGCCAGGGCCGTGCGCGTGACGGCGTCGGGGGCATCCGTCGCCGGGGTCTCGATCGCCGATCTGAACATTCCCACCGAAGCCGACGGCAGCCTGCGCGTGTACTTCTCCGGCCACGCGCCGGAGCGGTTCGTCTCCGCGCTCGACGTGCTCGACGGCCGCGCCGACCCGGAGCTCATCGAGCGCAAGCTGGTGCTCGTCGGCATCACCGGCATCGGCCTGCACGAGTACCTCGACACGCCGATCGGCGAGCGGATGTCCGGCGCCGAGATCCAGGCGCAGCTGCTGGAGAACCTGCTCGGCGGCACCTGGCTGCGGCGGCCGCCCTCGGCGCCGCTCGCCGAAGCGCTGGCGCTGCTGCTGGCGGGCGGGCTGCTGCTGTGGGCGACGCCGAAGTGGCGGCCGTTTGCCGCTGCGGCGACGATGCTCGGCCTCGCCGCCGTGCTGCTGGCGATCGCCGCGGTCGCCTTTCGGTCGCAGCGCCTGCTGCTCGACGCCGCCACGCCCGGCGTCGGGCTGGCGCTGCTGTTCGGCGTCGCCCTGACGCTGACGCTGGCCGAGGCCAACCGGCAGCGGCGGCTGCTGGAGCGCACGGTGCAGGCGCAGCGCGAACAGGCGGCGCGCGTCGCCGGCGAACTGGCGGCGGCGCAGCGGATCCAGAACTCGACCCTGCCGCGCGCCGACCTCCTGGCCGGCGACCGCCGCATCGACCTCGCCGCGACGCTGACGCCGGCGCGCGAGGTCGGCGGCGACCTGTACGACTACTTCCGGCTGGGCGAGCGGCGGCTGTTCTTCCTGATCGGCGACGTCGCCGGCAAGGGGCTGTCGGCGTCGATCTTCATGGCGGTGAGCAAGGCGCTGTACAAGAGCGTCACCCTGAGAACGCCGCTGGAGGATGCCGGCGACGCCGACCTCGGCCGCATCATGAGCCTGGCCAACGCCGAGGTCTCGCGCGACAACGGCGAGATGCTGTTCGTCACCGCCTTCGCCGGGCTGCTCGACCTCGACAGCGGCGAACTCGCCTACTGCAACGCCGGCCACGACAACCCCTATCGGCTGCACCCGGGCGGCCACGGCCTCGCCCGCATCGCCGACGGCGACGGCCCGCCGCTGGCGGCGGTGCCCGACTTTCCCTACGCCGGCGCGCGCTGCCGGCTGCTGCCGGGCGAGCTGCTGTGCCTGATGTCCGACGGCGTTGCCGAGGCGCGGAGTCCGGCCGGCGAACTCTACGGCGCGCAGCGGGTGGAGAAGGTGCTGCTCGAATGCGGCGCGGGGGCGCGGGCGCGCGACGTCGTGCAGGCGCTGCAGGCCGATGTGCTGGCGTTCGCCGATGGCGCCGAGCCGGCCGACGACCTGACGATCCTGGTGCTGCGCTGGAACGGGCCAGAGGCGGCGTGACGCGCCGGACGGCGCCGCCGTCGGTTCAGCGCACCAGGATCTCGACCCGGCGGTTGCGCGGCTCGGCCACACCGGCGGCGGTTGGAACGGCCGGTTCGCGCTTGCCGCGGCCGCTGACGGCGATGCGGTCGGCCGGTATGCCGCGCGCCACCAAACCCCGGCGCACCACCTCGGCGCGGCTGCGCGACAGCGGGTCGTTGACGGCATCGGTTCCGACCGCGTCGGTGTGGCCGATCACCTGCACGTCGGGCACCGGCCGCCGTGCGATCTCGCCGAAGACTTCTTCGAGGATCTTCTTCGACTCCGGCGTGAACTCGTCCTTGCCCTCGACGAAATAGAGCGTGAACCGCGCCGGCGGCAGCGGCCGCGCCGCCAGCGCGGCGCCGAACTGCTCCTGCACCTGCTGCGCCGTCCACTGCTCAGGCTTCGGGCCGTCGGAACGCAGCCGCGCCCCGGCGAACGGCGCCTCGAGGGTGATCTGCTGCGAGCCCTGGGTCACCGTCACCGCCGTCTGCCGGCCTTCGGGGTCGGGCAGCAGGATCACCGTGCCCTGCTGCTGCGGCTGCGGCGGCGGCGTCGCGCAGGCGCCCGCAAGGAGCGCCAGCAGGACGACCGCCAGGCGGCGGGTCACGGCACGGAGACGACGAAGTCGGTGCCGCGCACGCCGAGCACCGCCGACGGTGTGCGCACCGTCATCGCCTGCGGCGACTGCCGGGCGATCCGCCCCGACACCACCGCCAGCGTGCCGCGCTGCAGCCCGGAATCGAAGCGGCCCTCGTGGGTCGTCGGGTCGAACTGGAAGCGGTCGAGCGACAGCACGCTGTTCGGCCCCGCCGACAGCCGCGAGTTGTCGCGCATGGTGATGCCGACCGAACCGTCGGCGCCGGTCTTCAGCACGTCGGCGGCGGCGAGCGGCATGCCGACCTGCGCCGCCATCGTCTTGCCGCCGCGATCGACGACGACCTCGCCCTTGGCGACCTTGATCTCGCCGACGTCGTCGAGCGCGGAGGCGGCGCCGGCGGCGAGCAGAAGGGCGAGCGGCAGGGCGGGCAGCAGTGCGCGAAGCGTCTTCATTGGCTGTTCCTCGACGTCGAAAGCGCGACTCTACACAAGCGGCGCGACCACGGCAGCGAGCAACGGCGGTTGTCCCGGATCGAGGAGCGCTCGTGTTCCAGCCCGCGAGCCCCGAAGCAGCACAGGCGAACATCGCCGTGATGCCGGGTCGCCGCGCTCGCCCGGTTCCCCATCAGGGCGCGCGCGGCTTCGTGCCCGGCGCCGATTTCGCCATCGTTGCAAGCCGCGTCGCACTTCGTGGGGCGCATCGTTTCGAATCCCTTGGGTCGGAACACCAGCGATCTGCGTCGAGAGCAGATCGGCGCCGAACCCCGCGTCCTGTCGCAGAACCCGGGGACGCCTGACCGATGGCGCTTGGGCGTTGAATGTCAGTCGCTGCGTCTCAACCGGCTCATGCTGCGGTGCGAGGCCGGGCCGTTCGCGGGGGCGACGACCTGCCACGGCGCGGCGGTGCCCGATCGACCACGGCGCCCCGTGGCTGCTTCGCATCGCCTTGCAGTGACCCGAAGCTGCGAAGGAGGTCGTCGGCTCGGTCACCGAGCAGCGCCGCGAAGAAGACGACAATGTCCATGCGCACCGAACGGCCGAGACGAGTCAGGGGCAGAAGGCTTCGGCGCGCCAGGTCGTCCCGAATCAACGATGCCGGAAGCCAGGCCGCACCCTGGCCGACCAGCGCCAGCTCGCGCAGGCCCATCGCGAACTCGCTGACGCAGCGAACCACGACCTGCTGGCGACGCATCAGGTCCGGCAAGGCCTCCGCGCGCACGACCTGGCCGAAGAAGCTGTCGGGCGGGAAGCACAGCATCGGCACCCGCCCGCCCTCGGCAACCTTGCTCAGGTCCCTGTGCAGCGCCGGGGAGGCGACGAGCATCAGGTCATCCTGCCCGAGCACGTGGCGCCGCGCCAGCTGAGCCGGCACGTTGCATGGCGACTGCGGCGTGTCGTAAGTGACGAGGATCTCGGCCTCGCCGCGGATCAGCATCGCCACGCTTTCGGCGCGGTTCTCCGAGCGGATCCTGAAGTTCCGATCGGGGTCCAGCTTCCGCAGCCGCGCGAGGACGCCCGGCACGTACGAGGCGGCCAGCGTGTGCTGCGCGGCGATCGTGATCCCCGAGCTGTCGAGCGACTCGGACTTGAGCGCGGCGCGGAACTCGTAGATGCGCGCGACCAGGCCGCGGAACGCCAGCTGATTGTCCCTGGCCACGGGCGTGAACTGCAGCGGCTTGCGCGTGCGGTCGATGAGGGTCACGCCCAGCCACTCCTCGAGCATCTGGATGCGGCGCGAGAAGGCCGGCTGCGATACATGCCGACGCGCGGCCGCCGCCGAGAAGCTACCGCTCTCGATCAGCGCGATGTAATCGTCGAGCCACTTCAGTTCCATTGCCACGCCTCCCCACGTGGCGGCATTTTCAACCACGGGGCGTCGGTGGGCACTACCGGCGTCATGTCACGCCCTCGACGTCGCCGCGTCCGAGCGCAGGAACTCCGGCCGCAGCGAGTGGAACAGCGCCGTGCGCTCCAGGTGCAGCGCATCGGCGCAAGCGGGCAGCACTGCGAGTGAGGCGTGGAGAATCGTTCGCCGCGGCGCTGCGATGAGCGCCGATCCGCAGGGTCGGTTACGCTCACCCCGGATGATGGGCGTGGGCCGGCCAATGGCCGCCGGGCGTTGGCGGCCGTCCCAGCCTGCCATCGAGCGCAGGCCCGCGCGTGCGGCCTGCTCGCTGGCGCTGTCAGCCAGCGCGCCGGTCGGGCAGCAGGGGTAGGGTCACTTCATCGCCGCCGGCAGCCAGGTCGCGGTCTCCGGCACCGCGATCAGCAGGGCGATCAGCACGACCATGCTGCCGATGAACGGCAGGCAGCCGGTGATCACCTCGCCGATGGAGATCGTGCCCCGGCTGATGCCCTGGATGACGTAAAGGTTCAGGCCCACCGGCGGCGTGAGCACGGCGATCTCCATCGTGATGGTGTAGACGATGCCGAACCAGATCATGTCGTAGCCGGCTGCCTGCATCAGCGGGAAGATCGTCGGCAGCGTGATGAAGGTCATCGACACCGGCTCGAGGAACATGCCGAGCACGATGTAGAAGGCGATCACGATCGCCAGCACGACCCAGGGGCCGAGCTGGTACGACATGAACAGTTCGGTGAACTGCTGCGGCACCCGGTAGTAGGTCATCACGAAGCCGAACAGAACGCCGGCCGACAGCAGCAGGCCGAGGTAGCCCATCGTGCGCATCGTGGCGAACAGCGCGGCCTTGAAGCGGGCGAAATCCAGGCCGCCGACGCCAAACGCGAGGATCACGGTCAGCAGCGCCGCCACCGCGGCGGCTTCGGTCGGGGTGGCGATGCCGGTGTAGATCGACAGCGTGATCACCAGCCCGATGACGAAGATGGGGCCTACCGACACCAGCATCTCGCGCACGCCGGCGCGCGCCAGCTCGTCGACCTCGGGAATGTGCGACGGCCGGATCCGGCCCCAGACATTGACCACCACGCAGAACAGCAGGACCAGCACCAGCCCGGGCACGATGCCGGCGATGAAGAGTTCGCCGATCGAGGTGTCGGTGACGATGCCGTAGAAGAGCAGGATCAGGCTGGGCGGGATCAGCACGCTGAGCGTTCCGCCGGCGGCCAGCACGCCGCTGGACAGGCGGTTGTCGTAACCCAGCTTCTTCATCTCCGGCAACGCCACGCCGCCGATGGTGAGCGAGCCGACCATCGACGAGCCGCACACGGCGCCGAAGCCGGCGCAGGCGGCGATGCTCCCGTAGGCGGCCGAGCCGCGCACCCGCACCCCGCGGTGCATGAACTGGTAAAGGTTCGGCCCGATGGTCGATCGCCCGATCAACTCGCCGAGGAACACGAACAGCGGTACCGCGAGCAGCACGTAGTCGATCCACACGCCCCACAGCTTCAGTTCGCTGCTGACGATCGCGGTCGACCAGCCCTGGATGTAGAAGAGAAACGGCAGCGACGCGGCCGCGAGCGCGAACGGGATCGACAGCCCGAGGCCGATGAACAGCACCAGCAGCAGCAGCAGCCCGGCCCCGACGTGATACCACTCCATGCGTGCTCCCGGTTCAGCGTTTCGGCGCCGGCGGGGCTTCGGCCAGCAGCGCCACGAGCCGCAGCACGACGTAGAGCGTGAACACCAGCAGGGCCAGCGCCCCCGGCGCCCAGAACAGGTAGCGCGGCCAGAGCAGGATCTCGGACGCCGCGCCCGACTCGAAGGAACGCAGGGTGGCGTCGACCCCGGCGATCGCGAAGAAACCGCCGACGCCGACCATCAGCACCAGGTTCAGCAGGTCCAGCCGGCGCCGGCCCCGCGGGCCCAGTGCGTCGCGCAGGAAAAGCACCTTCGGGTAGGCATCCTCCTTGAGCGCGTACGCCAGCCCGAGAAACGCCGCCGGGAACAACAGCAGCGCGGTGGCCTCGGTCACTGTGCCATCGGGCCGGCCGACCACGTAGCGCATGAGCACGCCGTACGAGATCCAGAGCATCTGCACGACGATGATCGCCGCGCCGAGGCCGGCCAGCCCGACGGCGAGCTGCTCGACGCGGCGCAGCAGCGTCGCCAGCATCGCCGCTCAGAGCGAGTGCTTGGCGAACAGCGCTCGCACCTTACCCGCCAGTTCGGGCCCGCAGTCCTTGTCGACCTCGGGCTTCCACTTGGCGGCGATCGAGTCGACCATCGCCTTGCGCTTGGCCGGCGCCAGCGAGGTGACGGTGCCGCCCTGCTTGACGGCGTCGGCGATGCTCGTGTCGACCGACTTCTCGTACTCGGGCTTGAGCCAGATCTCCGACTCGCGCGCCGCGGCCAGCAGCGCGGTCTGGTCGGCCGGGCTCAAGGCGTCGAACTTGCGCTTGTTGATCATGTAAATGATGTTGCCGTAGAACATGTTGGCCTTGACCATGTGCGGCATCACGCCCCACAGCTTCCAGGCGCTGTAGGTGGCCACCCCCATGTTGATGCCGTCGACCACGCCGCGCTCGGCCGACTGGAACACCTCCTTCGGCGCGATGAACACCGGCTTGCCGCCCCAGGTCTCGATCATCATCGACACCAGCGGCCCGATCGAGCGCACCAGCTTGCCGTCGAGCTTGGCCAGGTCGACGCCCGGGGTCTTGAACCACCATTCCTGGTCGTACGAGTAGTTCGAGTTGATCAGCGGCACCAGCCCCGCCTTCGCGGCCTCGTCCTTCATCAGCGCCGCATAGGCCGCGTCGAGCTCGATCTGCTTGCTCATGTCCACGATCATCGGGTACAGCGAGGTCGCGCGGAAGCACGGCAGGCGCTTGTCGGCGGGCATCCAGCTGATGTCGGACACGCCGCCGGTCACGGCGTCGATGCCCTCGCTCCAGCCGTGCAGCGTCGACGAGGGGAAGATCTCCACCTTCACCCGGCCCGAGGTCTTCGCGGCAGCGAGCTCCGCGAACTTCTTGAAGCCCTGGTAGCGGATGTCGACCTCGTTGACGTAGGTCGACAGGCGCAGCGTGGTCTGCGCACTGGCGGTGCCGATGCCGACGGCGGCTGCCAGCGCCAGCGCGCTCAGGCGCAGGAACGAACGGGACACGGAGCGGATCATGCGGTTCTCCTTCGAGGGGGGCTGAGTCAGGACGCGGGCAGGCCGAACGCCGAGGGATAGCCGAACAGCGCCGCCGCGCCGCCGGTGTGCAGGAACACGATGTTCTGGTTCCGGTCGAAGTGACCCTTGCGCACGAGGTCGACCAGACCGGCCATGCCCTTGCCCGAGTACACCGGGTCGAGCAGGATGCCCTCGGTCCTGGCGAGCAGCGTCACCGCCTCGACCATGCCGGGAGTCGGAACGCCATAGCCGCCGCCGACGTAATCGCAGTTGGCCTGCACCGCGGCGCGCGGCGGCTCGCCGCGCAAACCCAGCAGGGCCCAGGTCCGGCAGGCGAGGTCGAAGACCATCGTCTCCTGCTTCTCGCGCGGCGCGCGGACGCCGATGCCGAGCAGCCGGATGGCGCTGTTCATGGCCGCCAGACCGGCCACCAGGCCGGCTTGCGTGCCGGCGCTGCCGGTGGCATGGACCAGGGCATCGATGCGCAGGCCCATCTCGGTTGACTGGTGGGTCAGCTCGAGCGCCGCGTTGACATAGCCCAGCGTGCCCAGCGCGGTCGACCCGCCGCCCGGAATCACGTAGGGCCGGCGCCCCTCCTGCCGCAGGCGCAGGGCCACCGCTTCCATCTCGGCCTGCATGTCGCTGCCCCCGGCGCGCCGTTCGACCTCGGCGCCGTGCAGTCGGTCGAGCAGCACATTGCCGTTCTGCGTGTAGTCGATCGCCCTGCTTCCGGTCCGGTCCTCGAGCAGGATGTGGCACTGCATGCCCAGCTTCGCCGCGGCGGCGGCGGTCTGGCGGGCGTGGTTCGACTGCGTCGCGCCCTGGGTGATCACCACGTCGGCCTCCTGCGCCCGCGCCTCGGCCATCAGGAACTCGAGCTTGCGGGTCTTGTTGCCGCCCGTCGACAGGCCGGTGCAGTCGTCGCGCTTGATCCACAGCCGGGGCCCGCCGAGCAGCCGCGTCAGGTTGTCCAGCGGCTCCAGCGGGGTCGGGAAGTGGCCGAGGCGGACACGGGGAAAGCGGGCGATGTCCAAGGGAGGCGTCCGTGGCGGTTGTCGAGACGATGTTGCGTGACCCGCGCCGCGGCTGTCCAATCGATTTGTTGGGGCCTATTTTTCGTTTCCTGCATACGACGGGCGAAACACCGGGTCGCCGGCGCACGCGCGCCCGCTAGGGCTCGCTCGGCGCCGGCAAACTCGCGGGCCTCGTGATCCCCCAACAAGATCCGACGGCTCGAGAGCGCATCCTGCGGCGCCCTCGACTCGAGACCGCTGGCACGCAGCACTCTTACTACGTTCTGTACTTTGCGGGCGGTCGCCGGCTCGCGGTTGTCCGCTCATTCACAGGATGCGGTCGACCGCGGAGCGGAGGTTGAACGGAAAGCCCGGCGGCTGCCGTAGATTGGCCTTGATGTCTCGCCCGAAGCGGCGCTGGTGATACAGGAACAGATCGACCTTGGAGCGGGTCAGCGGGGGCCATCGAACGTTCGGCGCGCGGGCACGGCAGTTCAATCGCAGCCCCACCAGTAGGCTCAGAGAATCGCCTCCAGCCCTTTGCGCTCGATGATTGACAGCAGCTTCAGCGAAGGGCCGCTGGGTTTCTTGTCTCCGATCTCCCATTTCTGCACGGTCGAGACGCTGGTGTTCAGCACGGCCGCGAACACCGCCTGGCTGACGTGCGCCTTCTCGCGCAGGCTGCGGATCTTGCGCGGCGGCATCTCGTCGACGCCGAGGTTGCGCAGCGCGTCGAACTCCGCCATGCGGCGCTTGCTGATCAGCCCGGCGCGATGCAGCCCGCGCGCGGTGTCGTGCATCTCGTCGAGGATGCGGCTCTTACGACGTTTCGTTGCCATCGGATACCTCCATGATTTCGCCCGCCGCGATCGCGAGCTGCAACTGCCCTGGGTCGAATCCGAGCAGATCCTTCGCGACCTCCTGAAGGAACTTCAGTTCGTCCCGGTCGATGTCGGCGCGCTCGTTCTTCCCGAAGCCGTAGAGGAAGAACCAGCGGTCGCCGAGGTTGGTTGCCACGATCGTCCTGGCGCCGCTGCGCTTGCCGCGGCCGGCCAAAGAGATACGCTTCTTCACGACCCGGCCGCCGAGGTGGGCGTCGATCGATCCCGCTGCCATTTCGGCGACGGCGCGACGCAGCGCTTCGTCCGCCAGCCCGACCTTGCCCGCCCATCGGGTGAACGTCCGAGTCTTGAAGACTCTGCGTCTTGGCATGGCGAAAAGCATATCACTTAGTGTGACAGTTCGCCTTCGCGGCGCATCGCTTGGAGGAGGCCCGGCCGCTCGCTCGGTCGATTTGCCGATCCGCTCGCGCTGTGCGCCGCCGCGCACTCGAACGTGGTGTTGCGGTGGATCTGAAGCACCGGCCCGATGCCGCCGTCCGCGGTGCGCAGGCACCCGCCTGACCGAGGGCGGTCGTCGAGAGGCGGCCGCCCTCCGCTCTGTTTTCGTTTGGGCTGGGGGACATGGGCGACGTCCTACCGCAAGCACCACGCACTACGCGGTACTTCCGCGCCATTCCAAACGGCTTACACAGGCGCTTGCATGAAGCGCCATCACGATGCGGGCGTTAGCGTCCGCTTACGGGAACTGCAGGAGGGGATTGGTGGCCAAGGACGGAATTGAACCGCCGACACAAGGATTTTCAGTCCTCTGCTCTACCAACTGAGCTACTTGGCCCCTTGCCGAGCTGCGCGGAAGGCGGCAACGCCGT
Organism: uncultured Burkholderiaceae bacterium; assembly: GCA_964388005.1. Taxonomy (GTDB): domain Bacteria; phylum Pseudomonadota; class Gammaproteobacteria; order Burkholderiales; family Burkholderiaceae_F; genus JADJWR01. The sequence goes on along the minus strand of CAYLZU010000016.1, from coordinate 1,930 downwards.
CGCCGGCACGCCGCTTTCGCGAGGGCGCGATCTTACCCGATCCGGCTCGCGCGCCCGCGCGGAATCCGGCCTGATCGGAGCCGTCCATCGCGGCGCCGGCGGCCAATCGACGGCGTCGCGCCGGACCGCGCGGAGTATCGTTCGGCCCGCTGCGCCGGCTCGACGGACCTCGCGCGGCCCGCCGCAGATCTCCGCACGCCGACGCGCCGAACGCCCATGCCGATCGCCTTCCCCTTTTCCGCCATCGTCGGCCAGGACGAGATGAAGCTGGCGCTGCTGATCGCGGCGGTGGATGCGTCGATCGGCGGCGTGCTCGTCTTCGGCGACCGCGGCACCGGCAAGTCCACCGCGGTGCGGGCGCTGGCGGCGCTGCTGCCGCCGATGAAGGCGGTGGTCGGCTGCCCGTACAACTGCGAGCCGCCGGCGACCGCCGGCCTGTGCGAGGTCTGCAGGCCGGCCGGCAGGGGCAACGGCGCGGTCAAGGGCCGCGCGGTGCCGGTGCCGGTGGTCGACCTGCCGCTCGGCGCCACCGAGGATCGCGTCGTCGGCGCCCTCGATCTCGAGCGCGCGCTGGCGCACGGGATCAAGTCCTTCGAGCCCGGCCTGCTGGCGCGCGCGCACCGCGGCTTCCTGTACATCGACGAGGTCAACCTGCTCGAGGATCACCTGGTCGACCTGCTGCTCGACGTCGCCGCTTCGGGCGAGAACGTGGTCGAGCGCGAGGGCATCAGCGTGCGCCATCCGGCGCGCTTCGTGCTGGTCGGCAGCGGCAACCCGGAGGAAGGCGAGTTGCGGCCTCAGCTGCTCGACCGCTTCGGCCTGTCGGTCGAGGTGAAGACGCCGGCCGACCTGCCGGCGCGCATCGAGGTCGTGCGCCGGAGGGATGCGTTCGAGCGCGACCCGGGCGCCTTCGTCGCCCACTGGCAGCGCGAGGACGAGCGCGTGCGCCGGCGCATCGTCGCCGCGCGCAAGCGGCTGCCCGGGGTGGTGGTGTCCGACGCCGCGCTGGAACGGGCGGCGCAGCTGTGCATCCGGCTCGGCACCGACGGCCTGCGCGGCGAACTGACGCTGATGCGCGCCGCCCGAGCGCTGGCCGCGCTCGACGGCGATGGCGAGGTCGGCGATGCGCACCTGCGCCGCGTGGCGCCGTCGGCGCTGCGGCATCGTCTGCGGCGCAACGTGCTCGACGACGCCGGCTCGACCACGCGCGTGGAGCGGGCGCTGGCCGAGTTGTTCGGTGCCGCCTGAGAATCAGTGCAGACCTCGCTGCAAGTGGCCACAGAACCGGGCGCAGCTCGGGGCGGCGCCGATGCCGAAACGCCCGAAGGTCTCGATGCCGCCTGAGCAGGGCCTGAGCCCGAGTCGAGCCGGGCCGCCGGCACATGCGCGGCCAGTGGGCGAGCAGGGTGGGCGTCCGCGCGATGCGCGCGACAGATCCCTTGCCGTTCACTGACACCCGGCCCGCGATGCTGCCCGCGCAGTTTGGAGCCCAAGCCCCGGCGAAAGGGGCCGCCGCCGCTTCGCCGGCTGCGCCGGCGCCCGGCACGGCGCCCGCCCCGGCATCGATTCCGCTGTGGCCGCTGGCGCTCGCCGCGGCGGCGGTCTTCGCCGTCGATCCCGCCGGACTGGGCGGCGTCGCCGTGCGCGCGCCGGCCGGGCCGGTGCGCGATCGCTGGCTCGATGCGCTGCGCCGCCTGCTGCCCGCCGGCACGCCCTGGCGGCGCGTGCCGCTGCACGTCAACGATGGTCGCCTGCTCGGCGGCCTCGACCTGGCTGCCACGCTGAAGGCCGGCCGGCCGGTGGCCGAGCGGGGCCTGCTCGCCGAAGCCGACGGCGGCGTGCTGCTGCTGCCGATGGCGGAGCGGGTCGGCGCCGCCACGGCGGCGCGGCTGACGGCGGCGCTGGATGCCGGCGAAGTTCGGCTCGAGCG
>CAYLZU010000015.1:0-22201 GCA_964388005.1 uncultured Burkholderiaceae bacterium | reverse complement strand
CTGGTGACTTTGCTCGGACTCGCCGCCATGAACGCGATCCTGTTCGTCGAGTTCGCCTCGTTGAAGCGCGAGGAGGGCTACTCGACCGCGGCGGCGGCGATCGAGGCGGCGCGGCTGCGCTTCCGGCCGATCATCATGACCTCGCTCGCCTTCATCCTCGGCGTGGTGCCGCTCGCCTTCGCCGTCGGCGCCGGCGCCGGCGCGCGGATTTCGGCCGGCACCGGCGTGATGGGCGGCATGCTGGCGGCGACCTTCCTCGCCATCTTCTTCGTGCCCTTCTTCTTCAAGCTGATCACCGACCGAAGGCTCGGCGAGCCGCGCACTGCCGCCGAACTGCGGGCCGAGGTGGCCGAGGGCGAGCGGCGCAGCGCCGAACTGCACGCCGAGGCGGTGGCGCGGCTCGCCGCGAAGTCTTCGGCACGGGGCGCGCATGACTGAGCCTCGACGGCCGGCGGCGTGGCGGCGCCGGACCGGTCGCTGAACCGGCGGCGGTGGCGGCCCGGCGCCGCAACCGCGGCGTCGTCAACGCCGGCATGCCGTACTCGGGCATCCCGCGCCGACCGTACTGCGGAACGCCAAGTCTTTGTGCCGACAAGGGAAATCGGCGCGACTGGGGTGGAACTCGGGCCATCCGTGCGGCCGATTCCGGGCATCCGGAAAGATGATTTCCGCATTCTTCCGCCGCCCCCTACAGTGCGCTTGCTGCGGCGCACACACGGGCCGTCAGGCAACGAGGGAGCAGTTCATGGATGTCGATCGTTCCAGCCCGGTCACCGGAGGCGCCGAACCCTTGCCGAGGGCCAAGGATTCCGACGTGGGCGACCCGCAGGTCGTCGACTGGTTCGGTCTGACCGAATCCAATCTGCCGGTGAAGCCCGAGGCGACGCCGGCGCCGGAGAACGTGGAACTGCAGGTTCCGACGCTCGGCTCGATCGGCGGCCTGCGGCCGTAGTCGTCGAGGCCAACCGTCTCCGTCGCCCGGTTGCCGGCCGAACTCGCCGGGCTGCCTGCTCGCTGACGCTCGAAGACTTCGCCCTTGGGGCGGCCCGGCGGGGAGGTCCAGCTTCCTTCTCGCTGGCGCTCGAAGGCTTCGCCCTGGGGCGGCCCGGCGGGAAGGTGAGGCTTCCTTATCGCTGACGCTCGAAGGCTTCGCCCTTGGGGCGGCCCTTCGGGAAGGTGAGGCTTCCTTCTCGCTGACGCTCGAAGACTTCGCCCTTGGGGCGGCCCGGCGGGCTCAGGCTTTCTCGATCCGCAGCGCCTCGGCGTCGTAGGGCGCCAGCAGCGGCTGCGCGTCGGCGCCCGGATCGAGCCAGCGCCCATGGTCGGCGTCGCGCAGGATCACCGGCATCCGGTCGTGCAGCGGCGCGATGGCGCTGTTGGCGGCGCAGGTGACGATGGTGTAGCTGGCAGTGCCGGCGCCTGACTCGCGGTCCTGCCACCACTCCCACAGGCCGGCGAGCGCGAACAGCGGTTGGTCGCGCAGGCCGATGCGCCACTTGACGCGCTGGCCCTTCTCGCCGCTCCACTCGAAGAAGGCGTTTACCGGCACCAGGCAGCGCTGTCGCCGGAAGGCGTGGCGGAAGGCGGGCAGCTTGGCCACCGTCTCGGCGCGGGCGTTGATGCAGCGGGTGCCGAACTTCAGGTCCGGCGCCCAGCCGGGAACCAGCCCCCAGCGGGCGAGCACGCATTCGCGCGCTCCGTCGGCCGAGAGCCGGATCACCGGCGCGCTGTTGGTCGGCCGCCAGTCCGCGTTCGGCGCGAACTCGGGCACCGAAGGCACGCTGAACCTGGCGCGGATCGCCGCCGGGCTGTCGGACAGGTCGTAGCGGCCGCACATGGTGCCGGTGCCGTCAGCGGCGGTAGCGCGAGGCGATCAGTTCCAGCGACCGCGCCCGGCCGCCCGCCAGGTCGGCCGCCGCGTCGACGTTGAAGCCGACATCGATCAGCAGCCCGTCGCGCAGCGAATAGACCCAGCCGCTGACGGTCAGATCGGCGCCGCGCTTCCACGCCTCGCGCACGATCGTCGACTCGCACACGTGCATCGCCTGCTCCAGCACGTTCAGTTCGGCGAGCAGATTCACCTGTTCGCCGGCGTCGGCCACGGTGTCGATCAGAGCCGCGTGCTTGTCCTGCACGTCCTGCAGGTGGCGCAGCCAGTGCTCGGCCAGCCCGCCCGCGGTGCGCTGCAATGCCATCCGCACGCCGCTGCAGCCGTGGTGGCCGACCACGATCACGTGCTTCACGTGCAGCAGGTCGACGGCGAAGTCGATCACCGCCAGGCAGTTCAGGTCGGTGTGCACGACCAGGTTGGCGACGTTGCGGTGGACGAACACCTCGCCCGGCGCCAGGCCGGTGATCTGGTTGGCCGGCACGCGGCTGTCGGAGCAGCCGATCCACAGGTACTCCGGCATCTGCTGGTCGAGCAGCTTGGAAAAGTAGGCCGGGTCGCGTTCGACCTCCTGCCGGGCCCAGCGGCGGTTGTTGTCGAGCAGTCGCTGCAGGCGGCGGGTCATGGCGGCGCGGGCATCCTGGCGGGTCGGCGCAGCATACGTCGTCCATGCGGCGGACGCGTGCGGCAGAATCGGGGCCCAAGCGGAGGTCAGACGACGAGGAACGGCGATGGACATCGAAGGCTTGGCCGGAAGACTGCGGCGCAATCGCGTAAGCCGCCGCGACTTGTTGTGGCTGTTCGGCGCCGGCGTGGCGGCGAGCGGGCTTTCCGGCTGCGCCACGTCGCCGGTGACCGGCAAGAAGATCCTCGTCGGCATGAGCGAGGAGGAGGAGCGGCAGATCGACCGGCAGGTCGCGCCGCACCAGTTCTCGCAGGACATGGGCGCGGTGCAGGACGACGCCGCCAACCGCTACGTGGCTGGGCTCGGCGGCCGCATGCAGGCGCTGACGCAGCGGCCGACCATGCCCTATTCGTACCGCGTGCTCAACGCCAATTACATCAATGCCTACACCTTCCCTGGCGGGGCGATGGGCGTGACCCGCGGCATCGTGACCGAGCTGGAGAACGAAGCCGAGCTGTCGGCGCTGCTCGGCCACGAGATGGGGCACGTCAACGCCCGGCACGCGGCGCAGCGCCAGGGGCAGGCGATGCTGGCGCAGGCGGCGGTGGTCGGCCTCGCCGTGGCGGCATCGGCCACCGACTCGTCCTGGGGCGGGCTGGCGGTCGTCGGCGGCCAGATCGGCGCCAGCGCGCTGCTCGCCTCGTATTCCCGCGATAACGAGCGCGAGGCTGACGCGCTCGGCCAGGACTACATGGTCAGGGCCGGCTATCCGGCCAGCGGCATGACCCAGCTGCACGGCCTTCTGGTGCGCGAGGCGAAGGAGAAGCCGTCGCTGCTGGAGACGATGTTCTCCTCCCACCCGATGACCGCCGAACGGCTGGCCACGGCGCAGCGGCTGGCGGAGACGCAGTACGCCGCCAGCCTGAAGGCGAATCCGCAGCGCGAGCGCTTCATGGACAGCACCGCCGGGCTGCGGCGGCTGAAGCCGGCGATCGACGCCTGCAAGGACGGCGAGGTGGCGATGGCGCGCAAGCAGCTGCCGCAGGCGCAGGGCCGGTTCGAGACGGCGCTGAAGCACGCGCCGCGCGACTATCCGTCGAACCTGCTGATGGCGCGCTGCCTCGCCGCGCAGGGCCGGCAGAACGATGCGCTGCGCTATGCCGAGGCGGCGAAGAGCATCTACCCGCAGGAGGCGCAGGCGCACAAGATGGCCGGCCTGCTGCAGCTGTCGCAGCGCAACCCCGGCGCCGCGGTGCAGAGCTTCGAGCAGTTCGACAAGCTGCTGCCGGGCGATCCGGGCATCGCCTTCCTGAAAGGCGTCGCCTACGAAGGCTCCGGCAACCAGCGCGCCGCCGCCGACAACTACGCCCGCTTCATCCGCGCCGGCGGCGAGGGCAAGCCGGCGGAATACTCGATGAGCCGGCTCAGGGCCTGGGGTTACGTGCGCTGACCGCGACCGTCATTTCTGCGGCGCCGGCTGCGGCGGCGCGGGAACAGGCGCGCACGCTGGATCGCGGCGGCGGCGTCCGGATTGCCTATCGGATCACCCCCGCCGCAGGAGCCGCGGGCCGGCCGCCGGTGGTGCTGCTGCATGGGCTGGCGAGCAACCTGACCCGCTGGTCGGAGTTCGTCGAACACACGCGGCTCGCCGACACCCGCGACGTCGTCCGCGTCGACCTGCGCGGCCATGGCGGCTCGGCGACGCGCGGACCGATCGGGCTCGAGATCTGGTGCGACGACCTGCTGGCGCTGCTCGACGCCGAAGGCGCGGCGCGTGCGCTGCTGGTCGGCCACAGCCTGGGCGCCCAGGTGGCGCTCGCCTGCGCCGCGCGGGCGCCGCAACGGGTCGCGGCGCTGGTGCTGATCGATCCGGTGTTCCGCGCCGCGTTGAAGGGGCGCTGGAGGTGGCTGGCGCGCGCCGGGCCGCTGTTCGCCGCCGCGGCGGCGCTGGTGCGCGGCGCCAACGCGCTCGGGCTGCGGCGGCGGGCGATCCCGCCGCTCGACCTGCGCCAACTCGACCGCGTCGCCCGCGCGTCGCTCGCCTCGCCCGAAGCGGAGGCGGAATTCATCCGCCGCTACAGCTCCACCCGCGCCGACCTGCGCACCTTCCGGACCGCGCATTACCTGAGGGAACTGGTCGAACTGTTCCGTCCGGTTGCCGACCCGCGCGCGATCGCGGTGCCGGTGCTGGTGCTGCTGTCGACCGGCGCCACCTTCGCCGCCCTCGATGACATGCGCCGGATCGCCGCCGGCTTCCCCGTCGGCGAAGTGCGCACCATCGACTGCCACCACTGGCCGCTGACCGAGCGGCCGGACGAGGTGCGCGCCATCGTCGAGGACTGGTGCGCGGCGCTGCCGTAGCCGGGCGCGTCCTGCGGTGGCACACTTTCGGCCGCAGCGGCGCTTGCACGCTGCCACGACAATCCAGAACGAGAGGGGAGAACCGTCCGATGTCGAACGCTGAATCGCGGCGCCGCTTGTGTCGCGCCGCAGTGACCCTGCTTGCCGCCGTGCTTGCCGTCGCCGCCTGCAGCGGCGGAGATGGCCTGCTCGACCCCTCGGATCCGAAGCCGCTGCCGAGCGGCACCGCCGCCGAGATCCGCCGCACGACCTTCGGCATCCCGCACATCATCGCCAACCACGAAAAGGGCCTCGGCTACGGCATCGGCTACGCCTACGCACAGGACAACTTCTGCGTGCTGGCCGACGAGATCGTCACCGTCAACGGCGAGCGCAGCCGCTGGTTCGGCCCGGACGCGGCCAACATCTACCAGCGCAACAACCTGCGCATGGACTTCTACTTCAAGCTGATCAACGACGACGCCGCGGCCGACGCTTTCCTGCAGACGCAGAGCGCCGAGGTCAGGGCGCTGTTCGAGGGGTACGTGCTTGGCGTGAACCGCTACCTGAGGGAGAAGGGGGTCGCCAATCTCGCCGCCGACTGCCGCGGCCAGCCCTGGGTGCGTGAGATCACGGTCCGCGACATGATGAAACTGGTGCGACGCATGGGCGTGGAGGCGAGCGGCATCCAGTTCATCGACGCCATGTTCGCCGCCCAGCCGCCGGCCCTGGCCTCGGCGGCGTACCGGGCAAGGCCGGCCGCGCAGATGGCGCGCGCGGCGAAACAGATGCTCGCCGCCGCCGACGGCCCGCTGTCGAAGGCGCACTGGGACGACCTGCGCGAGCGCTTCGGCAGCAACGCGCTGGCGCTCGGCGCCGAGGCCACCGACACCGGGCGCGGCATGTTGTTCGGCAACCCCCACTTCCCGTGGTTCGGCATCCTGCGCTTCTACCAGATGCAGCTGACCATCCCCGGCAAGATGGATGTGATGGGCGGCGCGCTGAACGGCTTTCCCGGCATCAACATCGGCTTCACCAACGAGTTCGCCTGGAGCCACACCGTCAACACTTCGGCCCACTTCACGCTGTACGCGCTGCAGCTCGACCCGGCCGACCCGACGCGCTACATCTACGACGGCCAGACGCGCGACATGACGCGCAAGGTGCTGACCGTGCAGTCGCGCCAGTCCGATGGCTCGGTGGTGCCGGTCAGCCGCACCTATTACGGCTCATCCCACGGTCCGATCGTGGTGATCCCCGGACAGCTCGCCTGGGACCGCGCGCTCGCCTTCGCGTTCCGCGATGCCAACCTGGAGAACACGCGGCTGGTCGAGTACTTCCATCGCGTCAACAAGGCGAAGAACCTCGCCGAGTTCAGGAGCGTCGTCGAGACCGTGGTCGGCAACCCGTGGACCAACACCATCGCCGTCGACCGCGGCGGCACCGCGTACTACGGCAACGTCACGCCGGTGCCTCACGTCACGACCGCCAAGGAGCAGGCGTGCGTGGCGCCGCCGTTCCGGCCCCTGATCGCCGCCAGCGGCCTGTTCGTGCTCGCCGGCTCCACTTCCGCGTGCGAGTGGACGGTCGACCCGGCGGCGCCCCAGCCCGGCATCTTCGCCGGCCGCGACCTGCCGCAGATGACGCGGCGCGACTTCGTGCACAACGCCAACGACAGCTCGTGGCTGACCAACCCGGCGGCGCCGATGACCGGATTCCCCGCCATCGTCAGCCGCGACAGCTACGAGCAGAACGGCCGCACCCGAATCGGGCTGGCGCAGGCCACCGCGCGCCTGGCCGGCACCGATGGCCGGTCCGGCAACAGGTTCAGCATGGACGTCTTGCGCGAGATCGTGCTGTCCAACCGCGTCTACTACGCCGAGGTGGCGCTGGCCGACGCCCTCGACGTCATGTGTGCCGGCAGCCCCTCGCACACCGTCGACGGGCAGACCGTCGACCTCACCAAGGCCTGCGGCGTCCTGAAGGCCTGGGACCGCCGCTCGGAGCTGGAGAGCGTCGGCGTCAACCTGTTCGAGGCCTTCTGGACCCGCGCCCGCTCGTCGTCGATCTGGGCGGTGCCGTTCGATCCGGCCGACCCGGTGAACACCCCGCGCGGGGTGGTCAGGAACAACCCCGCCGTCACGGCGGCGCTGCGCGACGCGCTCGCGCGGGCGGTGATCAGCCAGGCCAGCGCCGGCATTCCGATCGACCGGCCGTGGTACTGGATCCAGCTGGCGACGAAGAACATCCCGCTGCCGATCCACGGCGCCGATGGCAACCTCGGCAACTACAACGCCATCCGCAGCCAGGTCATCGGCAGCCGCCTGCCGGGCGCCCGCGCCGTGAGCTACGGCACCAGCTACATCCAGACCGTGACCTGGGCTGACGACAGGCCGGTGGTCGGCGCCTTCCTCACCTACTCGAACTCGACCGACGCGGCGTCGCCCTACTACGCCGACCAGACCTACCGCTTCTACCTCAAGGACTGGATCCGGCTGCCGTTCACCAACGACGAAGTGACCACCGACGTCAACTTCTCGACCATCGTCATCTCGGAGTAGCGGCGGTCGACCTCCCTGCCGCCGGCGACGGCAGGGTCTGAGGTCCCGAAGCCGCGGCAGGAACCGGTCGAGGAGGCGAAGATGAAGTGGATGGCTCTGCTGGCTGCGGCGGTCTGCGCCCCGGCGCTGGCGATGGACTTCGCGGCCCTGATGCGCGATGCGCGCGCCCACCACGCCAGGATGGCGCAGGAGGTCGGCGACCTGAAGATCACCCAGTCGGGAAGCTTTACGGGTCCGGGCGGCGGCGCCTCGGCCCTCGAGTCGACGATGTGGCGCCGGGGAGTCAAGTGGCGGACCGATGCCGTGATGACCGGCGCCGGCAGCGGCAAGGGCGGCAGGCTGGAGACCACGATGCTGTTCGACGGTACCGACCTGTGGTCGAGCGCCATGGGCATGACGACCAAACTGCCGCGGGCGCAGGCCGGGTCGCAGGGCGCCGCGGTTTACTGGAGCGAGCCGCCGGCAGGATCGACGGTGATCGGCTCGGAGACGATCGACGGCCGCGCCTGCTGGGTGGTCGAGCACCCGCAGCCGCCGCCGAATCCGATGATCAAGGCCGGCCGCAGCCGGGTGTGGATCGACAAGGCGGCGTTCGTCTACGTTCGGACCGAATCGCAGTTGTCGGGAAAGACGGTGCGCACGGCGTTTTCCGACTTCCGCAGGGTCAAGGGCTTCGAGATTCCGTACTCGGCCACGGTCACTTCCGATGGCAAGGTGACGATGACCAGCAGGATCACCCAGGTCGAAACCGGGGCCCGCTTCACGGACGACCTCTTCGACCCCGGCAAGCTGCCCGGAGCACAGTCCGCCGCCCGAGGCGGCACCGACCTCGACGCGGCGATGAAGCGGGCCGAGGAGATGAAAAAGAGGGTCGAGGCGATGCAGAAGGCGCAGAAGTAGGCGGCTGCGGCCGGTAGCCCGGTCGCGCCGACCGCAGTCGTGGCGGGTCTCTCAGCCGTGCGGCTGCCGCAGCAGCGGCCTCAGCGCCCGCAGTCCGAGTGCCGGGCCGATCGCCAGCCACGGCAGCAGCATCGCCAGCGGCCACTGCTGCGCTGCGTGCGCGAACAGCTCGATCGAGACGATGCTGATCGCGAAGCCGATGCAGTTGACGAACGTGAGCACGCTGCCCACCGCGTCGCGCGGGGCGTTCAGCGCCGTGAGGGTCGAGAACTGCGGCGAGTCGCCGACCACCGTCACGCCCCACAGCAGCAGCCTGTCGCGCTGCAGGTCGGGCATCACCGCGTTGATCGCGAACCACAGCGAGGTGCCGGGCAGTTGCGACAGCACGATCGCCGGCAGGATGCGCCTCGGCGCCGGCCGGTCGGCGTTCATCGCGGCGCGAACGCCTGCATCCGTGCCGAACTCAGGCGGGTGACACCGGGTCCGGCGTGTTCGGCGGCATGCAGCATCGCCCGCGCGACGGCCTCGGCGCCGATCGGGCGCACCGCACGCGGCAGCAGGGCGAGCGCCGGGCGCAGCAGGCGGGCCGCCCACTCCTCACCCGGTCGCCGCGGCTGGCCCAGCGCGGCGCGGTCGCCGAGCAGCAGCGACGGCTGCGCGATCACCAGCCGCTCGTAGCCGAGGGCGGCGACCTCCCGCTCCATCTCGCCCTTGACGCGGCTGTAGAACACAGGCGACTTCGGATCGGCGCCGAGGGCCGAGACGACGACCAGGCAACGCGCCCCGGCCGCGCGCGCGGCGCCGGCAACCGCAAGCACGGCCTCGAAGTCGACGCGCCGGAACGCCGCCTCGGAGCCGGCCGCCCTGATGGTCGTGCCCAGTGCGATGAAGACATCGTCGACGGAAGGCAGGGCCGGCAGGCGGGCGAAGTCGACCACCGCAGTCTCGATCCGTCCTCCCGCCGGCAAGCCCGGGACCGGCCGCCGCAGGAGGAGGTGCAGGCGCCGATAGCGCGGCGACTCGAGCAGCAGCGCCAGCAGCGCACGACCGACCAGGCCGCTGGCGCCGGCCAGCAGCGCCGTTGCCTCTCGCACTGAACCGCTCCGCGTCGGCTGGGGGAGGGCGATTGTGCCAGCGCCTCGTATGCTTGCCCCGCCATGCACGCGATGCGACAGGCGGACGCGATCGTGATCGGCGCCGGCATCGCCGGCGCTTCGGTCGCGTTCGAACTGGCCGCAAGGCGCCGGGTCGTGCTGCTCGAGCGCGAGAGCCAGCCCGGCTATCACGCGAGCGGCCGTTCGGCGGCGCTGTTCACCGAGACCTACGGCAACGCGGTGATGCGGGCGCTGACGCGCGCCAGCAAGTCGTTCTTCCTGCAGCCGCCGCGAGCCTTTGCCCGCGGGCCGCTGCTGTCACCGCGCGGCACGCTGCTGGTGGCACGCAGCGGGCAGCTGCCGGCGCTCGACCGTGCGCACGCGGAGTGCGCGGCGCTGGTCGGCAACCTCCTGAGGCTGAGCGGCGACGAGGTTCGCGACCGGGTCCCGTGCTTCGCCCCGGAACAGGTGGCCGGTGGGCTGCTGGAGCCGGACGCGATGGACATCGACGTGCATGCGTTGCATCAGGGCTACCTGCGCGGGCTGCGCGCGCGCGGCGGCTCGCTGGTGTGCGGCGCCGAAGCGCGGCTGCTGGCGCACGACGGCGCCGACTGGCAGGTCGAGACCGCGGCCGGCGGCTTCGCGGCGCCGGTGGTGGTCGACGCCGCCGGCGCCTGGGCCGACGAGCTCGGCCGGATGGCCGGGGCGGCGCCGATCGGACTGGTGCCGAAGCGGCGCACCGCGATCACCTTCGATCCGCCGGCGGGCCTGCCGATCGGCCACTGGCCGGCGGTGATCGACGTCGACGAGCAGTGGTACTTCAAGCCCGACGCCGGCCGCCTGCTCGCCTCGCCGGCCGACGAGACGCCGTCGCCGCCCTGCGATGCGCAACCGGAAGAGCTCGACATCGCGCTGCTGGTGGACCGGCTGACGAACGCCACCACCCTCGTCGTGCCGCGCATCCAGGCCCGCTGGGCCGGGCTGCGCTCGTTCGTCGCCGACCGGACGATCGTCGCCGGCTTCGACGCGCGGGCCGCGGGCTTCTTCTGGCTCGCCGGCCAGGGCGGCTACGGCATCCAGACCGCGCCGGCGGTGGCCCGCGCCGCCGCCGCACTGATCGACGGCGATCCGCTGCCCGCGGACATCGCCGAACTCGGCGTCGACGCGGCGTCGCTGTCGCCGCAGCGCCCGGCGCTGGCGCAAGCGCGGCAGCGCGCCGCGTGACCGCCATGATGCCGCCGCGGCCGCGCATTCCGCCGGCGATCTGGGCCCTGGGCTTCGTCAGCCTGCTGATGGATGTCTCCTCCGAGCTGATCCACAGCCTGCTGCCGGTGTTCCTCGTCACCTCGCTCGGGGCGAGCGCGCTGACGGTCGGGCTGATCGAAGGCGCGGCGGAGGCGACGGCGCTGATCGTCAAGGTCTTCTCCGGTGCGCTCAGCGACTACTGGGGGCGGCGCAAGCCGCTCGCCGTCCTCGGCTACGGCCTGGGCGCGGTGTCGAAGCCGCTGTTCGCGCTGGCGACCACCGGCGGCCTGGTTCTGGCGGCACGGCTGATCGACCGCGTCGGCAAGGGCATTCGCGGCGCGCCGCGCGATGCGCTGGTCGCCGACATCGCCCCTGCCGAAGTGCGCGGCGCGGCGTTCGGCCTGCGGCAGGCGCTCGATACGGTCGGCGCCTTCGTCGGCCCGCTGGCGGCGATGGCACTGATGCTCACCTGGGCGAACGACTTCCGCGCCGTCTTCTGGGTGGCGGTGATTCCGGCGGCGCTGGCGGTGCTGCTGCTCGCCGTCGGCGTGCGCGAGCCCGAGCGCGACCGCAGCCGCTCGCCGGTGAACCCGATCCGGCGCGAGCAGCTGCGCCGGCTGCCGCGCGCCTATTGGTGGGTGGTCGGCGTCGGCGCCGTGTTCACGCTGGCGCGCTTCTCCGAGGCCTTCCTGATCCTGCGCGCCGAGCAGGGCGGACTTCCGATCGCCTTCACGCCGCTGGTGCTGGTGGCGATGAACGTGGTCTACGCCCTGGCCGCGTACCCCTTCGGCTGGCTGTCGGACCGGATGCGCCACGACCGGCTGCTGGTGCTCGGGCTCGTCGTGCTGATCGGCGCCGATGTGCTGCTGGCGGCGGGCAACGACTGGCGCTGGGTGTGGGCCGGCGTCACCCTGTGGGGCCTGCACCTGGGCATCACCCAGGGGCTGCTGGCGACGATGGTCGCCGATGCGGCCCCTGAGGATCTCCGCGGCACGGCCTTCGGCCTGTTCAATCTCGTCGCCGGGCTGGCGCTGCTGGTGGCCAGCGTGCTGGCCGGGCTGCTGTGGGATGTGTTCGGGGCGCCGATGACCTTCGCCGCGGGCGCGGCGTTCAGCGCCGTGACGGCGGCGGCGATCCTGCTGCGATCGCCTCCGGCCGCGCGATAGCCGGGGCGGCGGCGCGTCAGGCGCGGCCGCGCGGCACCTCGACGCCGCGTTCGTCGCGCGCCAGCGCCCTCATGTAGTCGGCGAACTCGGGGTCTTCGCCGCGCAGCAGCTCCGGCAGCCGCTGGTAGAAGTCGTCGCGGCGGATCCACTCGCGCATGAAGTCCTCCCACGAGTTCCAGCGCCGCGCCTGCGCCGGCGTCATGTCGGGTGACCAGGCGGTGAGATAGGCGCGCTCCAGCAGCGAGATCAGCATGTCGAAGATCGCCAGCATCCGCTCGCGCTGCTCCGGCGTCAGGTCGGTGGTCGGGATGTTGGAGCGCAGGTGCAGGTCGGCGTTGTCGATCACCACCTTCAGGAAGTCGTTGTAGGCGTTCGACAGCAGCTGGTAGACCTCGTCCTCCTCGTTGGCGCGCTGCTTGCGCTGCTCGTAGAGGAACAGCGCGATCGCCAGCGGCAGGCCGATCACGGTCACCACGTAGCTGGCGATCTCCCAGAAGTCGTGCTCGAACATCGGCCTCGGGTCAGCTCATCGCCAGCGGCCGCTTGCGCGCCGGTGGCGGGAAGGCGGCGTCGATCTCGGCCAGCTCGGCGGCGGCGAGTTCGATCGATGCGGCGGCGAGGTTGTCGCGCAGGTGCGCCGCCTGCACCGCCTTCGGGATGGCGATCACGTCGGGGTGGCGCAGCACCCAGGCCAGCGCGATCTGCGCCGCCGTCGCGCCGCGCCGTCGGGCGATGGCGCGCAGTGCCGTGCTGGAGGCCAGCGCCCCCTGGTCGATCGGGCAGTAGGCCATCGCCGGCAGGCGGTTCTGCCGCTGCCAGGGCAGCAGGTCGAACTCGATGCCGCGCTGGCCGGCGGAGTAGTAGATCTGGTTCGCCGCGCAGCGCCCGCCGTCGTCGGCGGCCCACAGTTCGCGCAGGTCGGCGACGTCGAAGTTGCTGACCCCCCAGTGGCGGATCTTTCCCTGTTCGCGCAGCCGCTCGAACGCCTCGACGGTCTCGGCCAGCGGCACCGCGCCGCGCCAGTGCAGCAGGTACAGGTCGAGATGGCCGGTGCGCAGCCTTGCCAGCGACCGTTCGCAGGCGGCGGCCGTGCCCTTGCGGCTGGCGTTGTGCGGATAGACCTTGCTCACCAGGAACACGGCATCCCGCCGGACCGGCCCCCGCGCCAGCGCCTCGCCGACGATCTCCTCGGCGCCGCCGTCGCCGTACATCTCGGCGGTATCGATCAGCCGGTAGCCGAGCTCGAGCGCGTGGCGCACGGCGTCGACCTCGGCCCGCCGATCGCGCGCCGACTCCCCCATCCGCCAGGTGCCGAGCCCCAGCGAAGGCACCGTCTCGCCGTCGGGCAGGGTGACGGTTTTCATCGCCACTGTCATGCGCGTGAGCATAGCGACGCCCGGGCCGCGCGCCAGTTGCGGCAGACTGCGGCCATGTCGGCGGCGATCAGGCTCGATGGCGTGAGGCGGCGGTTTGGCCGCGGCGTGCTGGCGCTCGACGGCGTCGATCTGGCCGTCGCCGCCGGCGGCTTCGCGGCCCTGCTGGGGCCATCGGGCTGCGGCAAGACGACCGTGCTGCGGCTGCTCGCCGGGCTCGATGGCGCGGACTCCGGCGTGGTCGCCATCGGCGAAGCGGGCCGTGCGCCGGTGCTGTCGTACGTGTTCCAGGACGCGACGCTGATGCCGTGGGCGAGCGTGTTCGACAACGTCTGGCTGCCGTTGCGCATCGGCGGCATGTCGCGGGCGGCGGCGCGGGAGCGCATCGGGCCGGTTCTCGAGGCGGTCGGGCTGGCGGAGTTCGCGCGGGCGCTGCCGCACGAACTGTCCGGCGGCATGAAGATGCGCGCCAGCATCGCCCGCGCCCTGGTCACGCGGCCGGACGTGCTGCTGCTCGACGAGCCGTTCGCGGCGCTCGACGAGATCACGCGGCAGCGCCTCAACGCCGACCTGCTGTCGCTGTGGTCGCGCGAGCGCTTCACCTGCGTGTTCGTGACCCACAGCGTGTTCGAGGCGGTCTTCCTGGCGCAGCGGGTGATCGTGATGAGCGCGCGGCCGGGACGGGTGATCGCCGACCTCGCGGTCGAGGCGCCGGTGCCGCGGACCGGCGCGTGGCGGACCGATGGCCGCTATCTGGAGGCGTGCCGCAGCGCCTCGGCGGCGCTGGAGTCCGGCTTCGCGGGGCGCGAGGCATGAGACACGCGGTGTCGACGCCGGGCCGTTCCGAGCGGCCTTCGGGCGGCGCTTGGCCGAGCTTGACCGTCGGGCCCGCGGTCGATCCGGGTGCGCCGCATCGCGCGCAGCCGGGCGTGGGCGAGGATGCGGTCGGCCCGCGGGCAGCCGTGGCCGCGCGCTGCGGCGGGCACGGCCGTTGCGGAGCGCCGGAGCGCAAGGCGCGGGCGCGCCAATGAGGCCGCCGCCCCGCGAAGGCGATCCGGCGCCGCCGTGGCTGCGCTGGGCACTGCCGGCAGCGGTCTTCATCGGCACGCTGCTGGCGTGGGAACTGCTGGTCCGCCTGCGCGGCATCCCGCACTACATCCTGCCGGCTCCGAGCCTGATCGCGACGACGCTGGCCGCCAACCTTCCATCGCTGGCGCATGCCTGGTGGTTCACGGTCAAGATCACCTTCGGCGCCCTGCTGCTGGCGGCGGCGGGCGGCGTGCTGCTGGCCGGCGTGTTCGCGCTGTCGCGCACGGTCGAGCTCGCCCTGGTGCCTTACGCGGTGGTGCTGCAGGTCACGCCGATCGTCGCCATCGCGCCGCTGATCCTGATCTACGTCGACAGCACGACGGCGGCGCTGCTGATCTGCGCCTGGATCGTGGCCTTCTTCCCGATCCTGTCGAACACGGTGATCGGCCTGCGCGCCGCCGACCCCAATCTGCGCGACCTCTTCGTCCTGTATCGCGCCACGCCGTGGCAGCGGCTGCGCTGGCTGCTGGTGCCGTCGGCGCTGCCGTACTTCGTCGCCGGGCTGAAGATCTCCGGCGGCCTGGCGCTGATCGGCGCCGTGGTGGCGGAGTTCGCCGCCGGCGCCGCCGGCCGCGAGACCGGGCTCGCATCGCGGATCCTGGAGGCGAGTTTCCGCACCGACATGCCGCGCATGTACGCTGCGCTGGTGCTGGTCGCCGCCACCGGGGTGGCGATCTACCTGCTGTTCAACCTGATGTCGAAACTGCTGCTCGGACGCTGGCACGCGAGCGAGCGCGACTGACGGAGATGGCCTCATGAACATCAGCAATCGCCGCCGCGCGCTGCTCGCGTCCGCCGCCCTCGCCGCGCCGGCGGCCTGGGCGCAGGGCAAGGGCGCGACACCGACGATGGAGAAGGCCGTGTTCGCCACCAACTGGAAGGCGCAGGCGGCGCACGGCGGCTTCTACCAGGCGCTGGTCGACGGCACCTACCGCCGTTTCGGCCTCGAGGTCGAGATCCGCCAGGGCGGGCCGCAGGTGAACAACCGGCCGCTGCTGCCCGCCGGCAGGATCGACTTCCTGATGACCGGCAACCTGCTGCACTCGTTCGACAACGTCAGACAGGGCGTGCCGGTGGTGGCCGTCGCCGCCATCTTCCAGAAGGATCCGCAGGCGCTGCTCGCCCATCCGGGGCAGGGTTACGAGGACTTCGCCAGGCTCAAGGACGCGCCGGTGGCGCTGATCGCCAAGGACGGCCAGTTCACCTGGTGGCAATGGCTGAAGGTCAGGCACGGTTTCCGCGATGAGCGGCTGAAGCCCTACAACTACAACCTCGGCCCGTTCCTCGCCAACAAGCGGGCGATCCAGCAGGGCTACTCAGTCGCCGAACCGATCTACGTGAAGAAGCAGGGCGGCTTCGATCCGGTGGTGCACCTGCTCGCCGACCACGGCTTCTCGACCTACAGCACGCTGATCGAGACGCGCCGCGACACCGTCGAGCGGCGCGCCGGTTACGTGCAGCGCTTCGTCGACGCCTCGATCCTCGGCTGGTACGCCTACCTGTACGGCGACCGCCGCGCCGCCAACGCGGCGATGCTGAAGGACAACCCGGAGATGACGGAAGAGGAACTGGAGGCGTCGGTGGCGCTGATCAGGGCCCAGGGGATCGTCGACTCCGGCGAAGCGCTCGAGCGCGGCGTGGGCAGCATGAACGTCGCCCGGATCACCGACTTCTACGACAACATGGTCGACGCCGGTCTGTACAAGGCCGGCGAGGTCGATCCGGCCAGGGTGGCCGCCACCGCGTTCGTCAATCGGCGCGTCGGGCTCGACGTCAAGAGGCAGCTCGGCGGCCGCTGAGCCGGAGACGGATCGGCCGATGCGGCAGCGGGCCGCTGGACGCGGCGACGGCGCTCCCGTTTCGTGGCGGCGCCGGCCGGCACGTCGGCGCCGGCCGCGCTCGGGCTGGTCGCCGAAGGCCGGCGGACGGTCCTGAAGGTGCCGCGGCCGCGCAAGCTGTTCCTCCGCGACCGACGGGCGCGCTTCGTGGCGCTCCGGCGGGTCCTTCAGAACAGCAGCGCCCGATGCAGCGGCTGCCCTTCGAGCCAAGCGCGGCGCTCGGTGTCGTCGTCCCAGTCGCCGGCCCGATCGCGCACCCAGGCGGCGCCGGCCGCCTTCGCCTGTCGCGCTTCGTCCCGCTGCCCGCACTCCGCCAGCACCTCGTGCGCGGTCACCCAAACCTGAGCCGGCTCTTCGCACCACAGGTCCACGTGCGGCGCCAGTGCCAGTGCGCGGCGCGCGAGGTCCGCCGCGCGCGCCATCTCGCCGCGTTCGAGCGCGATGCGGGCGGCGCCGATCAACGCGCATCGCAGCAGCGCCTTCATGCCGCGCGCGGTGAGCTCCGCGAGCAATTCGTCGATCTCGCGTTGCTCGGGCGCGCGCCAGCGCAGCAGCACGGCGCGCAGCAAAAGGCGCGGGCCGATCGGCACACCGCCGGAGAGCAGGCCGAGCAGGCCCTGCACCGCATCCTCCGTCGACTCGCCGCGCGCGCTGGCCAGGCGGGTGCGCGCGATCAGGGCGCTGAGGTCGCTCAGCGCCGATGCGGTGCCGCCGCTCAGGCCCGAGCGCGCGAGCCAGCGCCCGGCGTCGTCGAGGCGGCCGACCGCCAGATGCGCGACCGCCAGGTCGGCCGCCTCGGACAGGCTGACCTGGCCGTCCTGAAGCGCGACCGCGCTGCGCAGCATCGCCATGCCGGCGGCCGGCTCGCCGCGGCCGATTCTCATCAGGCCGAGGACGTGCATCAGGTTCGTGCGCGCGCCGACGCCGGCGTGCTTGCGCTCCGCGAGCGCGAGCGTTGCCAGGCCGACCTCGAGCGCGCGGTCGAGGTCGCCGAGCGAGTGCCGCACCCGCGCCAGGCGATTGCCGAGGTAGATGCGCACGGCGGCATCGACTTCGTCGCCGGCGGTGGCCAGCGCCGCCGTCAGTCGCTCGTCGGCTTCGCGCAGGCGCGCATCCCAGTGCAGCGCGCTGCCGATGCCGGTGTGCAGGTTGACCAGCGCCGTCTGGCCGTCCGCCGCCACCGCATCCTGCACGGCCGCGCACAGCGCCAGCGCCTCGTCTACCGGCAGGCCATAGGGCACGGCGGCGCAGACGAAGCGCGCCGCCTCGCCGAGCTCGGCGCCGGTCAGCAGCCGCTGGCCATCGCCGCGCAGGGCCTGCGCCAGCCCGCGCGCCGTCTGTACCGACTGCGCCAGCTCGCCGGCATTGACCTGCACCGCGACCCTCGTGCTGGCGTTCAGCAGCCGCTCGCGCTCGGTCGTGGCGAGCCGATCGGCCTCGTCGACCGCGGCGCCGGCGTCGGCGTCGCGATCGGCACGGCTCAAGCAGCGTGCCGCCTCACGCCACGCCAGCACCGCCGCCGCGCGCGGTGATGCGCCGAGTTCGCGCGCCAGCGGCGCATCGTCGCCCGCGGCGGCAAGCAGCACGGCCGCTGTCTCGTAGAACTTCGCCGCCTCCGTCATCAGCCAGCGGCCGCGCGCCTGCTCGGCGGCGCGCAGCCACCAGGGTGCGGCCGCGTTGGCCGCGCCCGCCTGGGCCAGGTGGTGGGCGATGCGCGCCGCCGGCGCAATCGGGGCCGCCGATGCGATCAGGTGGTCGGCCACGAGTTGGTGCAGCGGCGCCACCAGCGCCGCCGGCACGGTGGCGCGCACCGCCTCGGCCACCAGGTCGTGGCTGAAGGCCTGGCCCTGGAACACCTGCGTCGCTTCGAGCTCGGCGAACACCGGGGCCAGCGCCAGTGGCGGGCGGCCGAGCGCGGCGGCGGCGAGCCCGAGCGAGAAGTCGGTCTGCGCCACCGCCGCCAGTTGCGCCACCTGCAGCGCCGCCTCCGGCAGCCGCTGCAGTCGCCGCCGCAGCGTCTCCAGCAACGTCGCCGGCAGCGGCAGCGGCTGGCCGGGCTGCCAGTTCGCGGCGCCGTCCAGCCACAGGCTCTTCAGCGACTCCAGCACGAACGCGGGGTTGCCGCCGACCTGCGCGTGCAGCGCCGCGGCGAGCGTGTCGAGATCGACCTCTGCGCCGAGGCTGTCGTGCGGCAGGGCGGCCAGCAGCGCGCGCAGATCGGCGGCGGCGAGCGGCGCGAGGTCGAAGCGCGCGCTGCGCCGGCTGTCGGCCAGTTGCGCCAGCAGGGCGCGGCCGGCGTCGGACAGTTCCGCATCGCGTAGCGCCAGCACGGGCAGCGGTAGCGCGCGCCCGGCGCCGTCCTCGGCCGCTGCCCAGGCGCCGAGCAGCACGCGCAGCGCGGCGACGCTCGCCTCGTCGGCGAACTGCAGGTCGTCGAGCGCGAGCACGCGCAGCCCCTGCTGCGCGCAGGCCTGCAGCGCCCGCGCCGCCGCGTCCAGCACCCGGCGATGCTCGAGCGCGGACTGCAAGGCCGCCGCCGGCGCGCCGGCCTCCAGCAGCAGCACGGCGAGATCGCGCCGGGTGGCCTCGTCGAGCGGCGGCGCAAAGCGCGCCAGCGCCGCGCCGAGCACGCGCGCCAGCGTCGCACCGGGCTGGACGCGGTCGCCGGCGCGCGCGGCCACCAGCAGGGCCGGCTCGTGCGCCTGCAGCGCCTGCGCCAGGAGGCGGCTCTTGCCGATGCCACCGGGGCCGGCGATCACGACCGCGTGGCGCAGGCGCAGGCAACGCTCGACCTCGGCGAGCACGTCGTCGCGGCCGATCAGTTGCGGCGGGCGGCGCAGCGCCGCCGGCAGCACGGCCTTGGCGGCGGCGCCGCCGGCGGCGCTGCTGGCGAGGATCAGCTTGCCGAGTTCGTTGGTCGACGGCGAGGGCGCCACGCCGAAGGCGCGGCGCAGCGCCTCGCGGCACTCGTCCCAGGCCGCGATCGCGGCGGCGCGGTCGCCGGCCAGGTACAGCGCTTCCATGCGGATGCGCCAGGCCTGCTCGGACTCCGGCTCCTGCGCCAGCAGCGCGTCGGCCTGCGCCAGCGCGCCGTCGAGGTCGCCGGCGGCCAGGCATTGCTGCGCGGTGGCGAGCAGCGCGCGCTGCTGCGTGCGGCGCGTGTCGTCGCGCCGGCCGGTGAGCCACGCCGCGAGCTCGTCGGCATCGTCGAAGTGCAGGCCGGCGAGCAGCTCGCCGCCTTCGGCCGGCAGTACGCGCACGTCGGGCGCCAGCGCCAGCACGTCGCCGTCTTCGGCCAGCACGCGGCCGGCGGAGCGGCGCAGGCGCGCCAGCGTCTGGCGCAGGTTGGTGCGGCCGCGCGACTCGTCGCCATGCGGCCAGAGCAGCGCCGCCAGACGGGCGCGCGGCGTCGGCCCCTCCAGGTGCAGCCACGCCAGCAGCGCCGCCTCGCGCGCCGCCAGCGCGATCTCCTCGCCGCCGTCGAGGGCGAGCGTGGCGGCTCCGTACAGGCGCAGGTTCGGCATCGGGCCGCCACTTTAGCGGCGTGACCGGCGTCGGCGGGCCCGATCACGCCTCGGTCACGCCGGGGTCTTCAGGATGGTGGCTGTCGGTTGCTGGCAACCGCACTCCTCGATCCCTCTCGATGCGGAGAACCCAGATGAAACGCTACCCTGCCTTGCGCACTGCCGCGGCCATCATCGTGCCGATCCTCTGGCCGCCGCTGGCGCTCATGGTCACGCTGCTGCTCACCGCCTGCGGTGGCGGCGGCAGCCCGCCCACCGGCACCGCGCCGAGCATCACGTCGTTCGGCGCTGCGGCCGCGACGCACTTCGTCGGCGACCGCGCGCAGCTGACGGCGGTGTTCGCCGGCGGCAGCGGCCGCATCGTCAGCGACAGCGGCGCCGCGATCGGCCCCGTAACGAGCGGGGTGCCGGTGGCCACCGCGCCGCTGGCGGCGACCACGCGCTTCACGCTCGTCGTCGAAGGCGGCGGAACGACCGCGCGGCGCGAGCTCACCGTGAACGTCGGCTACCGCGACCGCTACGTGACCGTGGCCGGGCAACACGCGCTGCAGTACCACGCCGCGGTGGCCACCGGCGACGGCTCGGTGCTGGTGATCGGCGGCTCGCGCGGCGAGAACACGCTGTCGACGGCGATCGACCGCTTCGATCCCGCCCTGCGCAGCTTCACGCGCGTGGGTTCGCTGCGCACCGGCCGCGCCGGGCACACCGCCACGCGGCTGCCGGACGGGCGCATCCTCGTGCTCGGCGGCGCGACCGCGCTGCAGATCGGCAACGTCGCCGACCTTGTCGACGAGCGCACCGGCGGCGTGAGCCACGGCGGCAATCCGGTGCGCCCGCGCAGCCGCCACGCCGCGGTGGCGTTGGCCGACGGCCGCGTGCTGGTGGTGGGTGGCATCGGCGACAACACCGCCGAGATCTGGGATCCCCGCAGCAACACCTTCCGCCTGGTCGGCAACATGCTCCACAGCCGCGAGTGGCCCACCGCCACGCTGCTGGCCGACGGTCGCGTGCTGGTGGCCGGCGGCGACAGCCAGGCGGAAAGCTACACGCTGGCCGAGGTGTTCGATCCGCGCACCGAGCAGTTCACCGCCGTCGCCGCGCCGGCCGCGCCCGCGTTCGCGCACCGCCGCCAGTTCCACGCCGCGCACCGCCTGGCCGACGGCCGCGTGCTCATCCTCGGCGGCGAGTACGAAGACCGGCCGCGCGAGCGGCTGGTGCCGCTGGCGAGCGTGGTGCAGTTCGACCCGGCCACCAACACGTTGTCGCTGCGCGGCGACCTGGAGGCGCCACGCTCGGTGGCGGCGGCCGTCTCGCTGGGCGACGAGGTGGCGCTGTTCGGCGGCCTCACGCCGGCGCAGGCGCCGGCCGCGAGCGCGGTGCTCTACCGCAATGGGGCGCCTCGCCCCCTCGCCGCGATGCCGGTGGCGCGCCACTTTCACACCGCCACCCGCATGGGCGACGGCCGCATCCTGATCCTGGGCGGCGACGACGCGCGCCAGGAGGCCGTGACCTCGGTGGTGATCTACGAATAGGCGTCGCAGCGCCGAGCCTCAGACTTCTGCAACCTCTTGCCCCTGGAGAACCTCATGCAACACGTTCCACCGTCCCCCGTCGCGACCGGCTGCCACATCGGCCGCGTGCGCCCCGCGCCGGCGCTGCTGGCCGCGGCGGTGCTGACCCTGTCCGCCTGCGCCAACCTGCCGGCCGCGCAGGTGGCGCTGCCGGCGCCGCTGCCGGCGCAGACGCCCGAACTCGTCGAAGGCATCGGCTTCGGCCGCAACGGCAGCTTCACGGTCGGCGCCGCCAGCGGCACCTTCAAGCGTGGCCGCGACCGGCTCGAACTGTTCGAGACCGTCAACTGGGACAGCGCCAGGACCCGCTACGAGCTGACGCTCGCCGACGGCGCGCGCACCGAAGCCGCCTGCAAGGGCAAGGCGGTCGAGGTGACCTGGCGCGTGCTGGCGGCCGACGCAAGGCCGTTCTCCTTCGAGTGCGAGTGGCGCGGCGCGCGCAGCGCGCAGCTCGCGGTCAACGCGCCGGCGCTGGCCGTGGGCGTGAAGGCCGAGCGCAGCGGCCGCTTCACGATGAACGGCCTGACCCTGGAGGTGCAGTCGCTGCACGACGTGCAGGGCTCGCCGCTGCCGCTGGAGGCGCCGATCGGTTACCTGTTCTCGCACGGCGGCCGGGCGGTCGGCGCGATCGAGCTGAACGGCCCGACGCCGAGACTGTGGCGGCCCGCCGCCACCGACCCGCTGTACGAGCCGGTGACGCTCGCCGCCCTCGCCCTGGCGCTGCTGTGGGACCCGGTCAACCGGACACAATGACGGAGTCCGCCATCAGCAACGCACGGGAGAAAAGCCCATGGCCCGGCTGAAGAACAGGATCGCTCTGGTCACCGGCGCCGCCCGCGGCATCGGCGCCGCGATCGCGCGCGCCTTCGTCGCCGAGGGCGCGACGGTGATCGTCACCGACATCGACGAGGCCGGCGCGCACGAGGTGGCGCGGGGGCTCGGCGCCCGGGCGAACGCCCGCCGGCTGGACGTACGCGAGGAGCTGGC
>CAYLZU010000014.1:0-22513 GCA_964388005.1 uncultured Burkholderiaceae bacterium | reverse complement strand
TGGCGCGACTCCCCAGCCGCTGCCAGCGCCGGAGCAAGCACGACAATTGGCTGATGCCCTCTGCGCAATTGCGGATTCGCTGCGAGGTGCGAGAGCGAGCGAATGAATGCCCATCTTGGCGGCAAGAAGGTTGGCCGGAGGATTGGCACAAGACCATCATGAGTTGCATGTGCTCCCATTTTGGGAGATACTGCCGGCGGTGAGAGTCATCGCCAAGAGCAGCCTGAAGAAATTCTGGGAACGGCCGGGCTGCGCCGATGCCAGGGGACCGCTGCACAGCTGGTACGCCGAAGCGATCAAGGCGACCTGGCGCAGCCCACAGGACATCAAGGATCAGTACGCCAGCGCGAGCATCTGCGGCAACAACCGCGTCGTGTTCAACATTGGCGGCAACAGGTACCGGCTGGTGGTCGAGGTCCAATACCAGGCGGGCATCGTGTGGGTGAAGTTCGTCGGGACACACGCGCAGTACGACCGCATCGACGTGGAGACCGTGAATGACCATTAAGCCGATCCGCAACGACGACGACCTGCGACGTGCCTTCCGGCGCCTGGAGAAGATCTTCCAGGCCGTGGAGGGCACCCCGCAGGCGGACGAGCGCGACGTGCTCGTCACGCTGATCGAAGCGTACGAGAACAAGCACTACGCCTTCGGGCCCGCCGATCCGGTGGAGGCGATCAAGTTCCGCATGGAGCAGGAAGGGTTGACGCCTCGTGATCTGGAGCCGTACATCGGGCAGAGCGGCCGCGTCTCGGAAGTGCTGAACCGGAGGCGCCCATTGAGCCTGCGGATGGTCAAGAGGCTGCACGACGGGTTGAAGATCCCTTACGAGAGCCTGATGGCGGGGGTTCAGTAGAGCGTCGACAGATGCAGAGGGCCGCAACGCGGGCTTTGCGAAGTTTCACTGAACAGCAAATATCGCCTTGTCGTCGATTCTGAGGGCGCCGAAGACGTCGAGATCGTGGACTATCACTGAGGCAAGACGAAATGGCCAGGAAACTCAAGCCGGTGTCGCCCGGCGAGATGCTCGCCGAGGAGTTCCCCAAGCCGCTGGGTATGAGCAACTACCGGCTGGCGAAGGAGATCGGCGTGCCCGCGCTCGGCGAATGGTTCGGATGTTGCAGTGGGCGGTCCGTCGGTCGCCACGGCCGGGCATCGCGCAGCGGCTGGCGCGAGCGTGCCGACACGCCCGACATGGGGATGCTGGGCTACTTCAGCGCCGCCAGTTGCCGCCGCGTCTCGTCGAGCACGTAGCTGCTCTCCCGGGTCGCTTCCCGCCGAGCGCGGATCTCCTGGAGCAGGGCGCGCGCGTCCTGGGTCCGGCCGGCATTCGCCAGCAGCATCGCCCGGCTGAGCCGCCAGGCGTCCGGCTCGCTGTTGATCGCCGAGGCATCGGGAAACAGCCAGTCGAAGGTGGCGAGGTGGTCGGCCGGCGGCAGCAGTTGGAGGAACTTCGCCCGCGTCTCGGCCGAGGCGTTGAAGAGTAGGCCGTAGTAGGCGATGAACCACAGCCTTCCGCGCATGTCGGCGTCGAGGCTCTCGCCGCCGCGGCGCATGTCGTCGGCGACGCGCACCGCGTGCGGCGCCAGGCCGATGCGCGAGGTCGTCGACGCCAGCTGCATCGTGCGCACGAACTGGCGTTCGCGCCGGGTCCCCACGGCGACCTGGAAGTGCTCGATCGCTGCTTCCTCGCGCCCGGAGAGCATGAGGTTGTGCCCCCACATGGCGCGGGCGAAGACGTTGTCGGCTTCGATGTCGAGCGCGCGCCGGTAGTGCGATACCGGGTGGGCGTCGCCGGCGCCGTCGCGCGAACGCAGGTAGTCGGCCCAGCCCAGGTGAGCCCGCAGGTCGGCGGCGCGTGATCCCTCGGCGCCGGCAAGCTGGGTGACGATCGAAGGCTGCACGCGATCGACGATGTCGGTGAAGGTCTCCTTGCCCACCTGCACACGGATCTGCCGCAGCCACTGCATGGCGCAGTCGGCCCGGGCGTCGAGCACGTCGCGATGGTCGGGATGGCGGGATGCGAGCTCGTCCAGGCGAGTCCAGGCGGCGGCGAAGCTTCCCGAGGCGCACAGCTCGCGCGGCGACTCGATCTCCCGCGCCAGCTGCGCCTCGAAGCTGCGGCGCGCGTCCTCGGCGCGGTTCTGCTGCCACAGCAGGACGCCTCCACCCGCGGCAACGGCGAGCAGGGCGGCCGCCGCGGCGATGGTCCAGCGGCGCCATGGCGGCCGCATGCACGCCACCGCGGCCACCGTCTCGGCGACGAGATCGCCTTGCGGCTCCAGCAGCGTCACCGCGCGGAGATAGGGCGGGATCGATTCGATAGGCGTCGGCGCGGCAACGACCGGCAGTACCCGTCGCGCCGGATGACGCCAGCGCTGTTCGGCGAGGCTGAGCTCGGCGCGGGCATAGCTGCCGGGCGCGACCGACTCCGGCGAAACCAGAAAGACGAACAGGTCGCACTCGGCGATCGCTTCGCGCAGTTCGCCGTGGTACGGCTGACCCGGTTGAAGCCGGGCGCGATCGAAATAACAGGTATGGCCCTCGGCTTCGAGGGCGAGGGACAGCCGTTCGGCGAGGCTGCCGTACTCCGAGTCGTACGACGTGAAGATCTTCACCGCGCGCCGGTCAGGACGACGGCCGGCCGACGTACAGCAGCCGCGTGCCGAGCAGCTGTCCGCCTGGCCGGTCGAGCACGCGCACCGCGCACTGACTGGGGACGAATCCCTCCGGCAGCGTCGCCTTCCCGCGCACGACAGCGATGCCAGTCGCCGGTAGCGCCACCGGATCCAGAGTCACCGTCGTTGGTCCGGCGCGGGCCGAGTCGCCGCTGACCACCAGTTCGACCTGCCCGCCCTGTGCCTTGCCGCGGCCGGGCTGCGCCAGCGCGATTTCGTATTCGAGCGCATTGCGGGTGCTGCGGAACCGGGCTGCCCGGATTTCCACTGCACCGCCACGCGGGTCGGGGGGCAGGGCGGCGACGAGAAAGTCGACGTCGTCGCGCAGCCGCGCCGCGGCCTGGTTGCTGGTGGTGAGGTCATCGGTCAGCCTCCCGACGTCGGCCAGCGCGGCCTCGAGCTCCTTCGACGTCCGCGCCAGTTCTTGCTCCAGCCTGCCGCGTTCCGCTTCCGTCTGCCCGAGGTCGGTGCGCAGGCGCGTGGACTCCGCCGCCGTCAGCCGCGGTGGAAGATGGCGCTCCTGCACGTAGATCGTGCCGGCGACGCCCGCCGCCAGACCGAAGAGCAGCAGCACGAGCCATCGCGGCACGCGTTTCTTCGCCCGGCGCGAACCGTAGGTGTCGATGACGACCGGTCTTGATCTACCGAACATCGCGGTGCTTGGCTCCGGCCGGCAACGCGACCGGCGCATTCATGGGCAGCCGGTTCGTCACGGGCTCGCCCGCCGCGGGCGATGGCCGAACCGGCACAGGCGGCAAGGATACGGCGCGCCCGCCTCTTCTGATCTCAGGCCGCGCCTGCCGGAGGCGAACCCACGTCCATGGCCCGGCTCAGCCCCGAGGCCGCATCCCGGGACACGCTGCGCAGGTGCAGGTCGCGCTGCGGCAGCGGCACCTCGATGCCGGCTTCGGCCAGCCCGTCGCGGATCTTCATCGCCAGTTCGCTGCGCACCATCACCCAGTCGGCGCGATCGGTGGTCCAGACGCGGACGCTGAAGTCGAGCGCGCCGGCGGTCAGGCCGGTCACGATGACGTTGGGGGGAGGGGAAAGCGACACTCCGTCCAATGAGCGCGCGATCTGCTCCAGCAACTCCACCGTGCGCCGCGGGTCGGCGCCGTAGACAGTGCTCAGGTCGACGTTGATTCGCCGGCGCGTCCCGGTCAGCGTCCAGTTGACCAGCTTGTCGGCGAGCAGCATGCCGTTGGGCACGACCACATCGGCGCCGTCGAAGGTGGTCACGGTGGTGGCGCGCAGGCCGATCTCGCGCACCACGCCGGCCATGCCCGCCACCTCGACCGTGTCGCCGCGCTGGATCGGACGCTCGAACATCAGGATCAGGCCGGCGACGAAGTTGCGCACCACGTCCTGCAGGCCGAAGCCAATGCCGACGCCGAGCGCGCCGAACACCAGCGTCAGCTGCCCGACCTGGAAGCCGGCCGCCGCCAGCGCCGCCAGCAGGCCGAGGAAGAGGACGACGTAGTAGCTCAGCGACGAGACGCTGTTGCCGACGCCGCGCGGCAGCGACAGGGTCGGCAGGATGTCCTCGGCCAGCACCTGGCGGATGGTCTTCGCAATCCAGAACGCGGCCCAGGTGGCTGCGGCGAAGGCGAGCAGGCTGCCGAGGCTCAGCGTCAGTTCGCCGAGCTTGAACTCGTACGTGAGCACGGTCAGCACGAACGACGACACCGGCCGATAGATGCGGAACGACTGCAGGGTGAACAACAGCCAGGCGACCACCAGCACGGCGCGGCCGAGGTTCACCGCCGCCGGCGCCAGCGATGCGGCATAGCGTTCAGACAGCCGTGCCGCGGTCGGCCCGGCGAGCAGCACCTGGAACAACGCCACCACCACCCGGCTGCTGGCGTACAGGGCCAGCGCCGCGTAGGTGCTGGTGAGGGTGGCCGTCACCAGCATGCCCGCCAGCGACGCATTGCCGAGCACGTTGGCCACGGCCGCCACCGCCATCACGGCACACGCAACCCAGGCCGCCAGCCGCCAGCTGCCGACCTGCAGCCTGCTCTCGCAGGCCGGGCGTTGCCGCGCTCGAAGCAGCAGCCAGGCCAGGGTCGCCAGCATCAGCATCGTGAGGCCGAGCAGCAGCACCCGGTAGAGCACCGGACTGCCGACGAGCAGCGACACCACCATGTTCAGCAGGTAGAAGACGGCGCTGAGGTAAGCCCACGGCCCGAACAGGCTCAGCAGAGGCCGTTGCAGCAACCCCAGCACCGGAATCCAGGCGAGCAGATAGACCACCTGCTGGCGCAGGTTCGGCCCCTGCAGTCCGTACAGCACCGCGCCGGCGGCCACCACCAGCAGCCAGGCCGCCCAGGGCCGCGACAGCGCCTGCAGCGCGTGCTCGCTCAACTGCTGGGCGGCGACCATCACCTTCGCCCGCCGCCGCAACCAGAACATCAGCGGCAGCGAGACCACCGCCAGGATGCCCAGCGCCGGCAGGAAGCGCGCCCGCGCGGCGTCGTGATCGTGAGCGAACGCGGTCTCGATCGCCAGGCTGCGCCGCAGGCCGGCGGCGACCGGCTCCGGCGCCCCGGCCTCGCGCACGGCCTGCCACAACGGCGGCGCGTCCATCGTCACCAGGCGACGATCCTGCTCGGCCACATGGGCGACGACCTTCGCCACCCCTTTCTGCACCTCCGCCGAAAGCGCGTTGGCATTGCGGCCGAGATCGATCAGCCTGGCCAGCGGGTCGGCCACCAGCGTCTGCGCGCCTTCGACCTTTGCCACCATCTCCTCCGATCGGCTCCGCAGTGCCGGCGACAGGTCGGGTTGCTCGCTCGTGGCCTGCCAGGCGGTCCGGCGCGTCGCCAGCTCGGCGGCGTCTTCGGAGGCGACGTTGGTCGCGCGCGCCAGTTCGGCGCGCGTCTGCGCCAGCTTGCGTTCGTGCAGCAGCCAGTGCCGCTCCAGGGTCTCCAGCCGCTGCACCGAGAGCAGCGACAGGTCGTTGTCCTCGGTCAGCTCGTTCAACCGCCCGATCGCCTCGGCCTGCCGCGACAGGGCCTGCTCGATGCGCAAGACCGTGTCGGCCGCCTGCGCCCGCCGCTGCGCGGCCTGGACGAACTTCTCCTCGGCATCGGCGCGCGAGGCGATGTCGGCCGGAGCGATCGCCAGGCTGCGCTCGGCCGATGCTTCGGCGGCTGCGGGCTGGGCGGTGGCCGGCAGTTGGCCGAGCAGCAGCAGCAGGAGCAGCAGCACCCCGGCGCCGATGCGGCCCGGCGCGGCGGCGACGTGCGAGCAAGTCAGGACGAGGCGGGATCGGGAGCGGTTCATGCACGGGCTCCGGTCGCGGGCCGACACCGCGCCGCTCGGCGTGGACCGATCTTCCGGATGGCGGCCGGCGCGGCTGCCCGATCCGCCACCGAGGATCCTTCCGCGCAGCGATCGGGCAGTACCCGCCGCCGGTGGCGCCGAGCGATCACTTGCCGCTCACGGTTTCGCTCTCGACCACCAGGTCCAGCGCATAGACGAGCGAAGGGCGTCCCGCCGGCGCCGGCTTGCGTTGGTAGCGATCGATGCGCAGCACGTTGCGCACGCCGGGGGTGTGCGTGTAGCCCTCGATGCTGCCGGTGAAGGTCCGCCAGGCCCCAGGCTCGCCCTTGCGCAGGCCCTTCTCGTCGAAGCGCAGTTCGCGTACCCGCAGGCACTGGCCGGCCTCGCCCGACGGCAGCGTGCAGTCGACCGTCCGCGCCGCGACCTCGAGGAAGATGCGCTTCGGTGCCCCGTAGAGGCTGCGCAGCGTCGGCTGGCCGATGAAGGCGAGGGTCTGCTGCGACCCGGTCGCAAGCCGCAGGCTCGGCGCCGCCCCCGGCGTCAGTTCGATGCCGACCGGCGGCGCCAGCGCCGCGGCCAGCGCCGTGTCGGCTTCCATCAGCGCCGGCTCGCAGGCCCGCATCGTCGCCGCGAGGCGGCCGACCATCAGCTGCCCCTGCGGACTCAGGCGCCAGCTGCCATTGAGCTGGTTGCAGGCACCACGGATGCTCAGCCGCGCATCGACGAAGTTCATCACGATCGGGTGGCCCGGCGGCAACAGGGCATCGATCGGGCGGCCGCCGGCGTCGCTGGCCGATTGCAGCGTCCAGTGATGATCCTGCAGCGCCCTGACGAGCGCCGGATCCGCCGTGCGTCGTGGCGGCGACGGCTGCGCGGTGGCCTGACTCGCCGGCGCCGCCCACAGCGCGGCGGCGAGAACGACGGCGCCAGCCGATCTCGACCACCGACCACCGGCCATGTCTCGCCTCACCGATCCATGTCTCGTCTCACTGAGCATTGGAGCAACTCCCGAATCGTCAGCGCGCACTGCGCCCGGGCCCGGTGCCCGCGAAGGCGGCGGCACCGCTCGCGGCATCGGCGCATGGCGGGCGATGGTAATGCCGGACGGACGCGGGGCAATGCCGCGCGCGTCCGGCGCCGCCTGCGGCTGCGGAGCGTCGCGCCCGCCGTTGCCGATGCGGCGGCAGCTGCCTCGCGAGGCGCGACCAGCGAGGGATGGCGGCGCCGCGGTGTCGTCAGGCACACTTCACTCGTCGCCGCGGCCAGCGCTTCACGCCCTTCGATCGGACCATGGAAAGACTTCGCGCCCTGGTGTACGGCACCGTGCTGATGATCATCGTCGGCTGGGTGCTGCACGTTGGCCGCGACATCTTCGTGCCGGCGGTGTTCGGGGCGGTGATCGTCTATGTCATCGTCGGACTGGCGCAGGTGCTGGGCCGCCTGCCTGCCGTCGGCGGCATGCTGCCGCTGCCGCTGCGCTACGTGCTGTCGATCGCCGTCATCGGCGCCGCGTTCTTCCTGCTCGCCTACCTGGTGATGGCCAACAAGGAGCACGCGCTGGCGCTCGCGCCGGGGTATCAGCAGTCGCTGCTGGCGGCGATCCAGCGGGTGGCGGTGTACTTCGGCGTCGAGACCGAGCCGACGTGGGCAACATTGCGCCAGGACCTGCTGGCGCGGATCGACCTGCAGCGGATGTTCGCCGCGCTGCTGGCCTCGGTGGGGTCGATCGCGGTGACCTTCGTCGTCGTGCTCCTGTACGCCACCTTCCTGCTGCTCGAGCGGCGCGGCTTCGAAACCAAGCTGGCTAACCTGTCCGACGATCCCGCGCGCGTGGCGCGCATCCGCGGCGTGATCGGCGTCATCAACCGCCGCATCGGCTCGTACCTCGCCCTGAAGACGCTGATCAGCCTGCTGCTCGGCCTGGCGAGCTACGGCGTGATGCGCTTGTTCGGGCTCGAGTTCGCGGCCCTGTGGGCGGTGCTCACCGCCTTCCTGAACTTCGTCCCTTACCTGGGATCGGCGCTCGGGGTGATCTTTCCCGTGCTGATGACCATCGTGCAGTTCGAGGACTTCGGCGTCGTCCTGACGATGCTGCTGGCGCTGACGGCGGTGCAGTTCGCCATCGGCAACTTCCTCGATCCCTACGTGATGGGCAACTCGCTGAACCTCAGTCCGTTCGCGATTCTGGTCAGCCTGGCGGTGTGGACCGAGCTGTGGGGCGTGCCCGGCGCCTTTCTCGCGGTACCGATCACCGCCATCGTCACCATCGTGTTCGCCGAGTTTCCCGGCACCCGGCCGGTGGCGGTGCTGCTGTCCAAGAGCGGGCGGGTCTGAGCGACGGCGATGCGCGCGCCGTTGCGGCTCGCGCCGCGGCGTGCGAGCTGCCGCCGTGAGCCGGGTCAGGAGAGGGCCTTGGCCTTGAGCCGGTCAAACTCCTCCTTGCTGATTGTGCCGGCGTCGAGCAGCGCCTTGGCCTCGGCGATCTCGGCCGCGGGCGAGCGGCCGGCCACGCCCTTGATGTAGGTCTCCGTCTCCTCCTTCGCGCGCTGCATGCTGGCCCGCTGCCGCCCCGCCATCCCCTTGCCGCGGGCGACGATGTAGACGATCGCGGTCAGCACCGGGAGGAAGATCAGCCCGATCATCCACAGCACCTTCGATCCGCCGCCGAGTTCGTGGTCCCGGAACAGGTCGACGACGATCTGGAACATGATGATCAGGTAGGCGACGAAGAAGAAGGTCGAGATCATCAGCACGACCATGTCCCAGAAGTTGCTCATGACATCCTTTCAGGTTGTTGGGCGGGAATTTGCGCGCGTGATGGAACGGCCCCGTGCCGCCTGCACGCCGGCAGGCGCCCGCGACAGCGACGGCGTCTCGCTTGATCGAGACGGGAGTCTGGTTTCCGCGGCCGACGCTGCGACTGCGCCCGGCTGGTCCGTGCCCGCCAGAGCGCGGATGTGCGCGATCAGCTGTTTTGCCAGCGGGCTGGGCGCATGCGAGCGCAGCGACACCGCGGCGACCATCGTCGTCGGCGCCGGCAATTCGAAGGGCAGGCGCACCAGCAACGCCTTGCCCGGCGCGAACTCGACCTGCGAGCGCATGCCGAAGGACAGCATGCCGGCGTGCAGCACCATGCCGAACTGGATGTTGATCGAGAACGACTCGATCATGTGCGACGGCATCGGCAGCCCGGCCCGGTCGAGCGTGCGCAGGACGTGCTCGTAGAAGTAGCAGTCGGCCGGCGGCATCACCCAGCGTTGCCGCAGCAGTTGCGGCCAAGTCGGCTGCCTGCACGCGGCCAGTGGGTGCTCCCTGGCGGCGATCACGCACAGCTTCTCGTCGAACAGCCGCTCGACCCGCATGTTCTCTCCGAGGGTGACCAGCGCCAGCCGCAGGATCGCCACCTCGATGTCGCGTCTGTGCAGGCGGTCGATCAGTTCCGTCTCGCGTCCCTCGAACACGGTGACCAGGATGTCCGGGCGGCTTTCCGTCATACGCCCGATGGCGACCGGCAGGAAGGGGATCGCCGGCATCGGCAGGATGCCGACGCGCAGGCTGCCTCCCCTGCCGCTCGACACCAGCGCCAGTTCCTGCGCGGCGCGGCGGAGCTCCTCGAAGACAGCGACGGCGCGCGGCGCGAAGCTCAAGCCATGCGCGGTCGGCACGACGCCGTCGCTGGCGCGATCGAAGAGCGCGACCCCCAGCAACTGCTCGAGGCCGGCGATGGTCTTGGTGACCGCGGGCTGGGTCAGATGCAGCACCGCGGCCGCCTTGCGGAAGCTTCGATACTCGAGCACCGCGACAAAGACGCGCAGCTCGCGCATCTTCAGACGGCGGGGCAGTTGGTGGATCAGCGTGTCGGCGGACAAGTCCATGACGGGTGCTCTCGTATCCCCGGGTCAAAGGCTGGACGATGCGCATCGGGCGACGACAATTTATCACCCGATAAGAAACCTTCCGAGGCGCCGGCCGCCGACGCGCCTCCTCGCTGGTAGATTGCCTTGTCTCTTGCGTCCGCCGGTCCGGTCGACCCGGTGGCGCCGCAGGGGCCGGCAGCGCCCCTCGGTGCATGAGCGTCCGGCAAGGCGCGGCTGGCGGAGTTCGTCGTGGGCAGCGCTTCCCGGCCGGAGCGGAGCCCGGGCTCAACGGAGGTGGGTTTGGCCGATCGCGCGCCGGTCGCGCATTGCTCGAAGTCGGTGCAGCGCGCTCTCTTTGCCGATGCCCTGGGGCGTTGGCCGCGGGACTGGTCGATCGGGATCTTCGGCATGCTGATCGTCGCCTCCACCTCCGCTCAGGCTGCCGAAACGGACCTGTCTCGTGCCCGACAGCTGATCGGCGAGGGCAGTTACCAGCAGGCCTACGACCTGCTGCAGCGCCCTGGATCGACGGCCGCAGGAGATGCGGAATTCAACCTCGTGCTGGGCGAGGCGGCGCTGCGCATCGGCCGTTCCGACGAGGCGATGGCCCTGTTCGAACGCGCCCTGTCGCTG
Source organism: uncultured Burkholderiaceae bacterium (assembly GCA_964388005.1). Classification (GTDB taxonomy): domain Bacteria; phylum Pseudomonadota; class Gammaproteobacteria; order Burkholderiales; family Burkholderiaceae_F; genus JADJWR01. Next base: position 12,059 of record CAYLZU010000014.1, on the reverse strand, counting down.
CGGCCGGACTCGGTCGGGGCGCATCTGGGCCTCGGCCGCGCCTATCTGGCGCGTGGCGACTATGCGCGGGCGAAGATCGAGTTCGAAACGGTGCTGCGCTTCGACGAGCTGCCGCCGGATCTTCAGTCGCAGGTGGAGATCTACGCCGCGGCGGCGCTGGCCTATGCGGAGGGCAGGCGACTGCTGGCCAATGGCTACGCCATGGCGGGCTACGGCAACTACCGCATCGGCGGCCGCGGCGGCGGACCCCAGAACGACGCCTTCGTATCGGCGCGGGTCGGCGGCAACCTGAACTACGCCCTGGCCGATAACGACGCGCTCGACGGCAGCCTCGATTACCGCTTCCGCGACTACGACGCCACCGGACGCCGCAACGACTCGGATCTGCGCTGGAACGGCGCCTACAGCCGCACCGCCGGCGAGGGCAACTGGGCCGTCGGCGCGCGCGGGCGCGTCAGCTACCGCGGCGACGGGATCTACCGCAACGATTTCGGCGCCTATGGCAACTATCGCCTGCGGCTCGACCCCGACGACCAGGTCGCCGCCGGCCTCGAAGTGCGGCAGCGCCGCTACCCCACCGGCCGGCTGCGCGAGCGCACGCGCAACATCGTCGAACTCACCGCCAGCTGGACGCGGGCGCTGTTCGACGGCAAGGCCAGCTTCACGCTCGCCGGTCAGGCCGGGCGCGAGTTCAACACCGAGCGTCCCGACGGCGACGCCAACTTCTTCGGCCTGTCGCCGTCGCTGAGCTTCTCGATCACGGAGAACCTGGGCGGTTTTGCCTTCTTCTGGTGGCAGAACGATCGCTACAACATCGAGCGGCTCGGCGCGCCGGGCGACCGCCTGGTCGGCATCGGCACCCGCAACGACAACCTGTACGAAGTCGGCGGCGGGCTGACCTGGCAGTTCGCGCCGACCTGGTCGCTGAATCCGGAGATCCTGTACATCCGCGACCAGAGCAACATCCTGGCCGCGAACTACAGCTCGACCGAGGTCTGGATCACCTTGCGCAAGGATCTCTGAAGGGATGGGCGGTGTGCTGCTGCCGGAACGGGCTTCGCCAGGCGAACCGGCTGCAGGCCTGCGCGTGGCCGCCTGCCTTGCGCCGTTGCGTTGCGCGGTGGCGGGACGGGGAGCGATGCGGCAGCGGCGGACGGTCACGCGGCGGCGGCTGAGGATCGATTGACTGCGGCGTCGTGCGCGCGGCCGGCGATGAACAACTAGGGGCGCCGGCCCCGGCGACAAGGAGTGGCGATGGCTGACGAACAGAAGATGTCGAGAATGGCCCTGACCGCGATGGTCGTGGGCAGCATGATCGGGGCCGGCATCTTCTCGCTGCCGCGCACTTTCGCAGGCGCCACCGGGCCGATGGGCGCGGTGATCGCCTGGCTCATCGCCGGCACCGGCATGTACATGCTGGCGCGCGTGTTCCAGGCCCTGGCCGAACGCAAGCCCGATCTCGACGCCGGCGTGTTCGCCTATGCCAAGGCCGGCTTTGGCGACTACCCGGGCCACCTCTCGGCCTTCGGCTACTGGATCGGCAGTTGCATCGGCAATGTGTCGTACTGGGTGCTGATCAAGTCGACGCTGGGGGCGTTCTTCCCGGTCTTCGGCGACGGCAACACCGTGGTGGCCATCGCGGTGGCGTCGATCGGCATCTGGCTGTTCCACTTCCTGATTCTGCGCGGCGTGCAGCAGGCGGCATTCATCAACAGCATCGTCACGGTGGCCAAGGTCATCCCGATCCTGGTGTTCGTCGTCATCGTCTTCTTCGCCTTCAAGATGGATCTGTTCCGCTTCAACCTGTACGGCGGCGACCTGACGGCGGGCCTGTTCGAGCAGGTTCGGGCGACGATGCTGGTGACGGTGTTCGTCTTCATCGGCATCGAGGGCGCGAGCGTGTACTCGCGGTTGGCCAAGAAGCGGTCGGACGTCGGCGCCGCCACCATCCTCGGCTTCATCGGCGTCACCTGCCTGATGGTGCTGGTGACCCTGCTGCCCTACGCGGTGCTGCCGCGGGCGGACATCGCCGGGCTGCGCCAGCCGTCGATGGCCGGCGTGCTGGAAAGCGTGGTCGGGCCCTGGGGCGCGGTGTTCGTCAGCGTCGGCCTGCTGGTATCCGTGCTCGGCGCGTACCTGGCCTGGGCGCTGATCTGCGCCGAGGTGATGTTCGCCGCCGGCAAGTCGAAGGACATGCCGAGGATGTTCGCGAAGACCAACGCCAACGGCGTGCCGCACGTGGCGATGTGGGTGACCAGCATCATCATCCAGATCATCGTCATCACCACTTACTGGTCGCGCGACGCCTTCGCGCTGATGCTGAACCTGACCAGCGCCACGACGCTGATCCCGTACTTCCTCGTCGCCGCCTACGGGCTGATGATCGCCCGCCGCGGCGAGACCTACGAGGTGCGGCCCGAGGAGCGCAAGCGCGACCTGATCCTGGCCGGGATCGCCGTCGTCTACACGCTGTTTATGCTCTACGCCGGCGGGCTGAAGTACATCCTGCTTGCCGCCATCCTGTTCGCGCCCGGCACGATCCTGTACTACATGGCGCGGCGCGAGCAGGGGCTGGCCGTGTTCGACAAGGCCTCCGACTGGATTCTGTTCGGCATCATCGTGGTCGCCGGCATCTACGGCGTGTACGGTCTGGCGACCGGCGCCATTTCCCTCTAAGACGACAAGGAGCAAGACATGGCCAAGGCAGCCAGGAAGGTAGCGAAAGCCGACAGGGCGAAGGCGGACGGGCCGCCGTTCGGCGTCCACTCCGAAGTCGGCCAACTGCGCAAGGTGATGGTCTGCGCGCCGGGCCGCGCCCATGCGCGGCTGACGCCGAGCAACTGCGACCAGCTGCTGTTCGACGACGTGCTGTGGGTCGAGAACGCCAAGCGCGACCACTTCGACTTCATGATGAAGATGCGCGACCGCGGCGTCGAGGTCGTCGAGATGCACAACCTGCTCGCCGAGACGGTGGCGGTGCCGGAGGGCAAGCAGTGGATCCTCGACAACCAGGTGGTGCCGAACCAGGTGGGCCTGGGCTTCATCGACGAGCTGCGCAGCTACCTCGAAGGTCTGCCCGACCGCGAACTGGCCGAGACGCTGATCGGCGGCCTGTCGACGCACGACTTTCCGGAAAGGATCGGCGGCAAGGCGCTGAAGGTGGTCAAGCAGGCCGCCGGCAGCACCGAGTACCTGCTGCCGCCGCTGCCCAATACGCTGTACACGCGCGACACCACCTGCTGGATCTACGGCGGCGTGACGCTGAACCCGCTGTACTGGCCGGCGCGGCACGAGGAAACCATCCTCACCACCGCGATCTACAAGTTCCACCCCGACTTCGCCGGCAAGGTCAACGTCTGGTGGGGCGACCCGACGGTGGACCACGGCCTGGCCACGCTCGAAGGCGGCGACGTGATGCCCATCGGCAAGGGCAACGTGCTCATCGGCATGAGCGAGCGCACCTCGCGGCAGGCGATCAGCCAGCTCGCGGCCACGCTTTTCGCCAAGGGCGCGGCCGAGCGCGTGATCGTCGCGGCGATGCCGAAGATCCGCGCCGCGATGCACCTGGACACGGTGTTCACCTTCGCCGACCGCGACTGCGTGCTGGTGGCGCCGGACTTCATGGCCAAGACGACCACCTTCTCGTACCGACCGAGCAGTCATCCGAGCGGGGTGGAGCTGGTGGCCGAGAAGAAGCCCTTTGTCGACGTGGTGGCGCAGGCGTTGGGCTTCAAGAAGCTGCGCGTGGTCGAGGCCGGCGGCAGCGATTACCAGCGCGAGCGCACGCAGTGGGACAGCGGCGCGAACCTGGTGTGCGCCTCGCCGGGCGTGGTCTACGCCTACGACCGCAACACCTACACCAACACGCTGCTGCGCAAGGCGGGCATCGAGGTCATCACCATCGTCGGCGCCGAGCTCGGCCGCGGCCGTGGCGGCGGCCACTGCATGACCTGCCCGATCATCCGCGACGCGGTGGATTTCTGACTCGAGGCGGCTGTCCTGCGGCTTGCGGGGCAGCTTTGCCAGGCGTTCACGTTAGAAGGGGGAGGCTGTGATCACATCGCTATCGTTCGCGCCGGCTCGAGCCGGCACTCGCCGCGGCGCCGGCCGCCTGCTCGCGCTGGCGCTGGCCGCCGCCACCCTGGCTTCGACCTCGCTGGCCGCCGGCCCGGGCGAACTCGCGGCCAAGGAGGCGCGGCACATCGCCGGCAACTTCCCCGGCCGCATGGCCGGCACGCCGATGGAGGACAAGACGGCGCGCTACCTGGCGGACAAACTGCTGGCGATGGGCTACAAGCCGACGCTGCACCGCTTCTTCGCCAGCTACAGCTTCAACTGGGCGAGCAAGCCCGAGCGCGTGCACGACTACCGCACGCTGATCTCCACCAACGTCGTCGCCGAGCGGCGCGGCACCTCGGGCAAGCAGATCATCGTCGGCGCGCACTTCGACACCCGCATCCCGCGCAGCGAGCGCGACCTCGAGCGCAACATCGGCGGCCCGAAGCTCGAGGGCTTCGACGACAACGCCTCGGGCACCGGCGTGCTGCTGGAGCTGGCGCAGGCTTTCGCCAAGGCGAACCCCAAGCACACCATCAAGTTCATCGCCTTCGGCGCCGAGGAGATCGGCCTGCTGGGCGCGATCGAGGTCGTCAACCGCATGACGCCGAAGGAGCGCGCGAACACGCTGTGGATGGTCAACATCGACAGCATCATCACCGGCGATCGACTGTACTTCCACGCCGGCCCCGAGACCTATGCCAAGGACCCCAAGGCCGGGCACGCCCGCGACCGCGCGCTGGCGATTGCCGCGTCGCTGGGCATCACCGCGGCCACCAACCCGGGGTTGAACGCCGACTATCCCAAGGGCACCGGCTGCTGCTCGGACCAGGCCGCCTTCGACCGCGCCGGCATCCCCGTGGTCAACCTGGAGGCGACGAACTGGGAGCTCGGCGACAAGGACGGCTACCAGCAGACGGCGGTGAGCAAGGCCTTCCCCGATGGCTACTCCTGGCACCTGGTGGACATCGACAACCGCGCGCACCTCGAGGCCAACCTGCCGCCCGGGCGGGTGGACGAGCGCACGCGCGACGCGATGCGCATCCTCACGCCGCTGGTGGCGGAGCTGGCCGGCGTGAAGCGCTGAAAGGCCACGTCGAGCCGATACGATCTGGAGCATGCTGATGAAGACCCCCATCCCGAACGCCGCCGCCCTTTTTCTGAGCCTGGCGCTGGCCACCGGCGCCGGTGCGGCCACCGTCTATACGGGCGACGTGATCCAGGGCAAGCGCGTGGTCAGCCAGCTCGACGTCGCCGACCTCGAGCCGGGCAAGAAGCACCTGTTCTACTTCCAGGGCGTGCAGATGGCCACCGGCCAGCACTGGTACGTGCCTGTGGTGGTGGCCAAGGGTGTGAGGCCCGGCAAGCGCGTGCTGCTGATCAGCGGCGTGCACGGCGACGAGATCAGCCCGGTGGACGCAGTGCAGCGCACGATGGCCGCGCTCGACCCGGCGCAGATGTCGGGCGCGGTGACGGCGGTCTACGACGTCTCGCGCCCGGCCAAGGAGGCGGTGACGCGCATGTGGCCCACGCCGCAGTGGGGCAGGCAGCTGATCGACCTGAACCGCGTCTGGCCGGGCAACGAGAACGGCAGCAACGCGCCCACGCGCCATGCCGGGCTGGTGTTCAACCGGCTGATGAAGCCCAACGCCGACATCGCGCTCGACTACCACACCGCCGCCACCGCGGGCGACTTCACCGCCTTCATCTTCGCCAAGATGGGCAAGCCCGAGATCCGCGCGATGGCCGAGCTCTTTCCGATCGAGCAGATCAAGAGCGACCCGGGCTATGCCGGCACTCTCGAGACGTCGCTGGTGGATGCCGGCATCCCGGCGCTGACGATCGAGATCGGCGGCCCGCGCTCCTTCGACCGGCGCAAGATCGACATGTTCGTCGAGGGCGGCCTCAACGTGCTCAAGCTGCACGGCGTGATTCCCGGGCCGATGGGGCGCACCGCCAAGGACGCCGGCACCTTCCGCGGCGACGCCTTCCACACGGTGCGCGCCACGCACGGCGGCTACCTCGAGCTGAAGGTCGACCTCCGCAGCAAGGTCAGCGCCGGGCAGGTGGTGGCGGTGCAGCGCAACTCCTTCGGCGAGGTGGTCAAGGAATACAAGACCGAGGTCGCCGGCGAGATCTCCACGTTGCAGCGCGACGCGCTGATCGAGCCGGGCACGCGGGTGGTGCAGGTGCTGTACGACAGCCCCGATTCGAAGTGCGACGGCGACGGCTGTCCGGAGGAGGGGGCAGACTACGGCGACTGAGCGTCGCGACTGCGCCCCGCACCCACCCAGCCCAGGACCATGATTGCCAGCGACGTCAACGCCGATGCCAAGCCACCGCGCAGCCAGTCGCGCTTCCCAGGCGCGGTGGCGACGCTGGCCATCGTCACACTGCTGGTCTGGGTGGCGGCGCTGTTCGTCCCTTCGGGTCAGTACCGGGTCGACGAGGACGGTTCGCCGATCGCCGGCGCCTATCAGCGCACGCCCTCGCGGCTGAGCGCCACCGAGACGCTGCAGCAGTTGGTGCCGGCGCCGGTGAACGGCGTCCACGGCCTGCGCAGCCCAGATACGGAGAAGGACGACACGACGGTTGTCGGCCGCATCCTCGGCCAGATCGGCGTCATCGTCTTCATCATGTCGATCGGCACCTTCGTCTCGGTGAACTTCGCCACTCGCACGCTCGCAGTCGCGGTGGCGGCGCTGGCGCAGCGGCTGCGCGACCAGGGCTGGCTGCTGATCGCCACGGTGATGATGCTGTTCTCGCTGCTCGGCTCGACCTTGGGCTTCTCGGTCGAGACGCTGGGCGTCTATGTCCTCTTCGTGCCGCTGATGGCCACGCTTGGCTACGACCGGCTGGTCACCGCGGCGACAATCTTCCTGGGCGCATCGGTGGGCGTGATGGCGGCGACGGTCAGCCTGTGTTCCACCGGCCTGGCCGCCGGCGCGGCCGGCGTATCGCCCGGCGAGGGCCTCGACCTGCGCATACTGCCGTGGGCGGTGCTGCCGGCGATGGCCGTCGGCCCGGTGCTGCGCTTCGCCGCCTGCGTGCGCCGCAACTCGACGCCGTCGCTGTCTTGTCGCAGGTCGTGATGCCCAGGCCAGAGACACCCCAGCCACTGACGCTCGCCGAGGCGATCATCCCGATCGCCTCGCTGATCCTGCTCGTCAGCCTGTCCTTCTACCTGTTCGGCGACGCCGGCGCGCTCGGCCCGAACCAGGTGGCGCTGGTCGTGGCGGCACTGATCGCCGTCTTCGTCGGCTGGCGGCGCGGCCACTCGCTGGAGTCGCTGCGCGAGGCCGCGATCGCCAGCGTCGGTTCGGGAATCGGCGCCATCTTCATCCTGTTCGCGGTCGGCGCGCTGATCGGCACCTGGGCGATGAGCGGCACGCTGGTGGCGATGGTGTTCTACGGGCTGAAGCTGCTGAGCCCGCACTACTTCTACATGACCACGGCGGTGATCTGCGGCATCGTCGCCTTTTCGATCGGCAGCTCGTGGACGGTCGCCGGCACGATCGGCATTGGCCTGATGGGCATCTCGTCCAACATGAATCTCGATCCGGCGATCACCGCCGGCGCGGTCATCTCCGGCGCGTACTTCGGCGACAAGGCCTCGCCGCTGTCGGACACCGCCAACCTCGCGGCGGCGACCGCCGGCGCCGACCTGTACGCGCACATCAAGGAGACGGCGATCACCTCGGCGGTGGCGATGGTGATCACGATGGCCTTCTTCTGGTCCCTGGGCCAGCCGGGCGACTTCGATGCCAGCGACAAGATCGCTGCGCTTCAAAGCGCTTTCGACATCACACCGTGGCTGTTCCTGCCGTTGCTGGTGGTCGTCGGCCTGGCGGCGTTCCGCTTCCCGCCGTTCACGACCATCTTCCTCGGCGCCCTGGCCGGCGGCGTGCTGGCAGTGATCGTCGCGCCCGAGCGCGTTGCCGCCTACGCCGGCGCCCGCGAGAGCGTCCCCGCCTCGCTGGCGCAGGTGAAGGGGGTGTGGCTGGCGCTCGCCGAGGGCTACAAGCAGTCCACGGGCATCCCGGCGGTCGACACCCTGGTCACGCGGGGCGGCATGGCGAGCATGCTAAATACGATCTGGCTGATCATCACCGCGCTTGCCTATGGCGGCGTAATCGAGAAGATCGGCGCCCTCGACCGCCTGATCGCGCCCGTGCTGGCCGCGGCCCGATCCGGGGGGGCGCTGGTATCGAGCCTGGTGGCGGCGATTCTGGCGACCAACATCGCCACCGCCGACCAGTACATGGCGGTGGTGCTGCCGGGACGCATGTTCAAGGGCGCGTTCGAGAAACGCGGCTACGCGCCGACGGTGCTGTCGCGCACGATCGGCGACACCGGCACGCCCACCGGTGCGCTGATTCCGTGGAACAGCTGCGGCGCCTTCATGGCCGCTACCCTCGGCGTCGCGACGCTGAGCTACCTGCCGTACGCGATACTGAACATCGCGAGCCCGCTGATCACCATCGGCTTTGCCTACCTGGGCATCCGCATGATGCGCAACGCCGCGCGGTCCGAAACAGGCAGCTCCAACCGGACTGGGAGATAGCCGTTGCCCGCCGCAGGCGTCCGGGACTGGTGAGGAACCGCGGCCTTGCGGTCACAGACGTACGGCATACTCCAAACGGAAGCCAGGCACGAGGTCGCGGCCGATGTTGATCAGGCTGACGGGTGCGCATGCTGCGGCGCCCGGTGCTCGCGAACTTCGTCATCATGCCCGTCTGGCTGGCGGCAATGCCCATCAGGAGACCGGGTTGCCGCCGACGGTGAATCCTCTTGTCCGCGCGAAGTGCGAAGCGCTTCGCGTGCCCGCCGCCGCCGCCGCAATGCCCGGCGGCATGCTTCAACTGAAGGAGTCAATGCAATGATCACAGCAAACACGACGCGAAGGGGTTTCGTCGCCGCCGCCGCCGCACTGGCCGCCGCTACCGCAAGTGCTCCGGCACTGGCGCAGGGCAAACCCGATGCCACGATCGAATTCAGCCTGTTCCGCGCCGGCTTCATCATCGGCGGCAGCGGCGGCAGTGGCATCATGGTGTTCCGCGACAACGGCTATAACCTCAGCATCGGCGGTGTCAGCGTCGGCGCCACGATCGGGGTGGCGCGGATCGAGTTCGTGGGAGAGGTCTACAACCTGAAGCAGGCGAGCGACATCGAGGGCACCTATACCGCCGTCGGCGCCAGCGCCGCGCTGGCCGGCGGTGCCGGCATCGCCGAGCTGCAGAACTCGCGCGGCGTCAAGTTGCGGGTGAGCGGCAGGCAGATCGGCCTGATGGCGTCCATCGATCTGGCCGGCATGCAGATCAGGCTGCGCAACAACTGAGGTCGTTTCCGCGCCGGTCCAGGACCGAGCGTCCGGTCTCCGGAAGCAGGGCGCCGAAGGGGCGTCCTTCTTCCGGCCCCGTCTTGCACAACCCGGCGTTTCCCACGTCACTTCGACAGGGGGTCCCTGTGTCCGCCAACACCTCTCTCGCGCGCGCGGCCCGCACCGGCCCGGCGATGGTGAGCATCGCCATCGGCGTTGTCCTGACGGTCCTGACGGGCTGTCAGCGCGGCACCGAGGCGCCGCCGCCGGAGATCCGCCCGGTGCGCGCGATCACGGTCGCGAAGCTTGCCGCCGGCAACACGGTGACCCTGACCGGCATCGTGCAGGCGCAGACCGAGATCAATCAATCGTTCCGCATCGACGGCCGCCTGATCGAGCGCACGGTGGACGTCGGCGACCCCGTCAGGCCCGGCCAGCTGATCGCCCGCCTCGATCCGCAGAACGAGGAAAGCGGCCTGCAGGCGGCCCGCGCGCTGCTCGCCGCGGCGCAGGCGCAACTGGTCGAGGCGCGCGCCAACTATGCGCGCATGAAGGACCTGGTGGTCGAGAATGCGGTCTCGCAGGCGCAGTTCGACCAGGCCGAGGCGATGCGCAAGACGGCCGAGGCGCAGCTCGAATCGGCGCAGTCGCAGGTCAACCTGGCGCAGAACCGGCTCAGCTACACGCGGCTGGTGTCCGACGTGGCCGGTGTGGTCACCGCGCGGGGGCCGCAGCCGGGCGAGGTGGTCTCCGCCGGCCGCATGATCATCCAGGTGGCGCGCGAAGGCGGTCGCGACGCGGTCTTCGATGTGCCGGCGCAGGTCAAGGACAGCGCGCCGAAGTACCCGGACGTCACGGTGGCGCTGGTCGACGATCCGAGGGTCACCGCCGCCGGTCGCGTGCGCGAGGTATCCCCGCGCGCCGACCCGGTGACCGGCACCTTCGCGGTCCGCGTCGGGCTCATCAAGCCGCCGCCGGCGATGCGTCTGGGCAGCACCGTCAGCGGCCGCATGACGGTCGACGCCGCCCCCGGCATCGAAGTGCCGGCCGTGGCCCTGGTGCGCACTGAAGGCAAGGCGGCCGTGTGGGTGTTCGACAGGCAGACGGGAACGGTGTCGTTGCGCACGATCGGCATCGGCAATGCCGATGCACGTTCGGTGCAGGTGACCTCGGGCCTGAACCCCGGTGATGTCGTCGTTACCGCCGGCGTGCAGGCGCTGCGCCCGGGCCAGAAGGTTCGCCTGCTCGAGGGCCAGTCGTGATCGGCCCCAATCTGTCGGAATGGGCGCTGAAGAAGAGCTCGCTGGTCGTCTTCCTGATGATCCTGGCCGTGGTCGCCGGCGTCATGTCGTTCCTGAAGCTGGGCCGCGGCGAGGACCCGGCCTTCACCGTGCGCACCATGGTCGTCGCCGCCGCCTGGCCCGGTGCCACGGTGGACGAGATGCTGAAGCAGGTCACCGAGCGGCTGGAGCGCACGCTGCAGGAGACCGACCACCTCGACCGCATCCGCAGCTACACCGTCGCCGGGCAGACCACGATCTTCGTTGATCTGAAGGGCGCGACCTCGCCCGAGCAGGTGCCCGACGTCTGGTACCAGGTGCGCAAGAACATCGGCGACATGCGGCACACGCTGCCGCAGGGCGTGGTCGGGCCGTTCTTCAACGACGACTTCGGCGACACCTTCGGCATCATCTACGCCTTCACCGCCGACGGCTTCAGCTTCCGCGAGCTGCGCGACCACGTCGAGGTGGCGCGCTCGCGGCTGCTGCAGGTGCCCGACGTGTCGAAGATCGAGGTGCTGGGCGCGCAGGACGAGCAGATCTACATCGAGTTCTCGACCGAGCGCCTGGCCGGCCTGCGGCTGAACCTGAACCAGATCGTCGCCACGCTGCAGGCGCAGAACCTGGTGCGCCCGGCCGGCACGATGCAGGGCGAGCAGGAGCGGGTGTTCCTGCGCGTGACCGGTGCCTTCGACTCCGAGCGCGACATCGAGGCGGTGAACATCGTCGCCGGTGAGCGCATCGTCCGCCTGGGCGACATCGCCACCGTGCGGCGCGGGTTCAGCGACCCACCGCAGCCGATGTTCCGCGTCAACGGCCAGCCGGCCATCGGCCTGGCGATCGCGATGCGCGACGCCGGCGACATCCTGGCCCTCGGCGCGAACCTGAAGCGCGAGATGGCCGAGGTCACCGCCAACCTGCCGGTGGGCATCGAGCCGGTGCTGGTGTCCGACCAGGCGGTGACGGTGGACCTCGCCATCAGCGACTTCATGACTTCGCTGTGGCAGGCCATCGTCATCATCCTGGCGTGCAGCTTCGTCAGCCTCGGCGTGCGCCCGGGGGCGGTGGTGGCGCTGGCCATTCCGCTGACGATGGCGGTCGTGTTCGCGGTCATGGACGTGGCCAGCATCGACCTGCACCGCATCTCGCTGGGTGCCTTGATCATCGCCCTCGGGATGCTGGTCGACGACGCCATGACCACGGTCGATGCGATGCTGCGCCGGCTGGGCGCCGGCGACAGCCCGGACGACGCGGCGACCTTCGCCTACCGAACGCTGGCGGCGCCGATGCTGATCGGCACCCTGGTCACGATCGCGAGCTTCGTGCCGATCGGCTTCGCCAGGAGTTCGGCCGGCGAGTACACCTTCTCGATCTTCGCGGTCGTCGGCATCGCGCTGATCGTC
>CAYLZU010000013.1:0-23095 GCA_964388005.1 uncultured Burkholderiaceae bacterium | reverse complement strand
TGGCCGCCCGGCGGGTGTTCCAGAAGGCGGTCGACGAGGCCACCCCCAGGCTGCCGCCCGATGACCTGATGCTGCTCACCGCTCAGGTGCGGGCCTCGGCCCCGAGCCTGATCGTGTCGACCGCCGCCGGCGCGCAGCTCGGGCAGGCCATCGAAACGCTGCGCCCCCTCGCCGAGCGCGACCCTGCCGCTGCCGACCTGCTGCTCGACGCTTTGCTGGTCCGCATCGAACTGGCGCAGAACTACGGCGTGCCGGACTACCTGAACCAGGACGAGACGACGCGCAGCGTCGCCGAGGTGGAGAGTCTCGCGCTCCAGCACTTCGGCCCCGGCAGCCGCCAGCACCTGCGCGCGGCGCGCATGGTGGCCACCCTTGCCGGTCTCCGTCGTGGCAGCGAGCCGATGCGCAAGGTCATCGACGACGCCCTGGGACAGGCGCGGGCGCGCGGCGGCGCCGTGCTCGAAAGCCCCGAGTATCTCGACCTCAGCATCACCGAGGCCGGCCTGCTGTGCGGCAAAGGCAGCGCGGCCCAGGGGCTGGACCGGCTGTCGGCGCTGGCCACGCAGGCGCGCGAGGCGCACGGCCCGCACAGCATCCAGCTCGAACGGCTGTACGACTGGATCGCCGGCTGCCTGTCCGAAGCCGGCGACTCGACCGCGCACACCTGGCTCTACGACGGCTACGACATCGCTGCCGCGCGCGAGCGGCCGCCGTCGACGCACCTGATGGCAAGCGCGATGAATGCCTTCGACCGGGCGCTCGGCGCCCGCGACTTCGATGCCGCCGAGCGCTACTACCAGATCGCCCTCGCCAACGCCGAGGCGATCCCCGAGCAGTCGATCCGCGACCGCCGCACGCAGAGCCTGCGCAACGGCCGCGTCCTGCAGCTGATGCAGCGTGGCGAGGCCGCCGCGGCCGTCGAGGCGGCGCAGCCGATGCTTCGGTACTACAACGAGGTGTACGCCAAGCACGGCCGGCTCACGCCGGCGCAGGGCAGCATCTGGATCGGGACCGCCGACGCGCTGCGCCAGCTCGAACGCTACGACGAGGCGATCGAGGTGGCCGACACCTTCGGCCAGCGCTGCGTGGAGCTGAAGCGCATCGCGCCGGGCGCGGAGTGCGACGCACGCGCCCTGGCGATGCGGGCGCTCGTCGAACTCGACGCCGGCCGCAAGGATGCAGCGCAGGAGACGATGCGGACGCTGCGCGACCGGTACCCGGAGATCGGCCGGGCCGGCCGCGATGGCCGCGACGGCCGCCTCCGGCAAGCGAACGTCCGACTGCTGATCGCCTCCGGCGGCGCCGCCGAGGCCGCCGAAGCGGTCGAGCTGATGCGCCAGGACTACGGCGTCTGGCTGTCGGTGCAGCCGTCGAGCGTGTATGCCGCCGAGTCGCTGTACTGGTTCGGCCGCGCCTACCAGGCGGCCGGCGACAAGCGCGGCGACTGGATGGTGAAGCAGGCGCGCGCGCAACTGGCGAAGTCGCCGGTGGCGACGCACCGGCGTATTGCCGCGGGCCACGCCGTTCCTTGAGCCGGCGGACGCTTCGCGCCGCGCGCGGAGCGGCGATGTCCGGTTTCGCCGCCGCCCTGCGTTCCTGTCAGCAAGAGCCCATGACGAGGGCTTCCAACTGATCGAGGGACACCATGAAGAACTCCATCGCCAACAAACTGATCGCCCTGGCCGCTGCCGCTTCGACCACGCTGGTGCTGTTCAGCGCCGTGGTGTCGATCGCCGAGGAAGACAAGATGGCGCTGGCCGCCGCGCGCTCGGTGACGACAGTCGCCGCGGTGGCCGTGCCGCGGATCGTCCGCTGACGCTGCCGCTTGGCGCCATCGCCGCGGTGACGCGGCGGTGGCGGCGCCGCCCAGGGCAGACGGCTCGGGCTGGCGAGTGAATTTCGGAGCCGATGTCCGGTTTCCGCCCGCGATTGCGTCCTTTCCCGCAGAGACAGCGACTTGCCGCTGGCTCGGAGAAGCGGACCCCAAGCGGAGGAAACGATGAGCCCCGAAGTTGCGAAAACCTGCGGCATCGCCCTGATCCCGTCGATCATCACCCTCGGCCTGGTGCAGGCCTGCGGCGGCAGCTCGGACGCCGTCGCGCAGGCGGCGCCGGCGGCCGCCGATCCGATCGAAGGAGTCTGGGAGGCCGTCGCCCAGCGCAAAGATTGCACGACCGGCGTGGTCACGGCAACGTTTCGCGGCGCCCAGGTGATGCACCGCGGCGGCACCTTGAGCGACACCAACGCCTCGCCGCCGACGACGCGCGGGCCGGGCTTCGGCATCTGGACCCGCAACGCCGACGGCACCTATACGGTGAAGTTCCGCTTCTACACCTACAACGCCGACGGCACGCTCTTCGGCACGGCGGTGGTCACCTCGAAGCGGACCCTGAACGCCGACGCGACCCAGTACAACGGCGACACCACGTCGGAAGTGTTCGACACCAGCGGCAACGTCGTCGCCCGGACCTGCGTGAGCGACGTCGGCACGAAGTTCAAGTAACGCCCTGGGCGGTCCGGCGTCGGCGCGAGCCGGGGCCGGGCCTGCGTCAGTAGGCTTCGATCGCCATCGCGGCGACGCCGGCGGCGCCCTCGACGATGGCGTCGCGCAGCCCCGGCGCGCGGGTCAGGATGTGGTCGGCGTAGAAGCGGGCGGTGGCGATCTTGGCGCGCATGAACTCGAGGTCGTCGCCCGCCGCCAGCTTCCGCTCGGCCGCGAGCAGGGCGCGCGCCATCTGCCAGCCGGCGACGAGGTTGCCGCCGAGCATCAGGTAGGGGACCGAGCCGGCGAAGACCGCGTTCGGGTTGCCCTTGCCCTGCGCCAGCACGAAGTCGACGACGTCGACGAACGCCCGCCGCGCCGCGTTCAGGCGCTTGGCCACGACCGTCGCCGCCTCGCTGCCGCTCGCGGCCAGCTCGGCCTCGGTCGCCTCGATCCGCGCCGCGATCGCCCTTGCGGTGCGCCCGCCGTCGCGCAGCGTCTTGCGGCCGACCAGGTCGTTGGCCTGGATCGCCGTCGTGCCTTCGTAGATGGTGAGGATCTTCGCGTCGCGCAGGTACTGCGCGGCGCCGGTTTCCTCGATGTAGCCCATGCCGCCGTGCACCTGGATGCCGAGGCTCGCCGCCTCCAGCGCCACTTCGGTCGCGTAGCCCTTGTGCAGCGGCACCAGGAACTCGTAGATGGCCCGGTTCTGACTGCGCGTGGCCTCGTCGGGATGCGCGTGCGCCAGGTCGTAGGCCGCCGCGGCCACCGCCGCCATCGCCCGGCAGCCTTCGGCCAGGGCGCGCATCGTCAGCAGCATCCGCTGCACGTCGGGGTGATGGATGATCGGCGCCGCGCCGGGCCTGGAGCCGTCGACCGGCCTCGACTGCACGCGATCACGGGCGTAGGCCACCGCCTTCTGGTAGGCGCGCTCGGCCACCGCGATGCCCTGGATGCCGACCGCGTAGCGGGCGGCGTTCATCATGATGAACATGTACTCGAGGCCGCGGTTTTCCTCGCCGACCAGGTAACCGACGGCGCCGCCGTGGTCGCCGAACTGGAGCACGGCCGTGGGGCTCGCCTTGATGCCGAGCTTGTGCTCGATGCTCACGCAGTGCACGTCGTTGCGCGCTCCCAGCGAGCCGTCGGCGTTGACGAGGAACTTCGGCACGATGAACAGCGATATCCCCTTGACCCCCTCCGGCGCGCCGGTCACGCGGCCGAGCACGAGGTGGACGATGTTCCCGGCCAGGTCGTGCTCGCCGTAGGTGATGAAGATCTTGGTGCCGAAGAGCTTGTAGGCTCCGTCGGGCTGCGGCTCGGCGCGGGTGCGAACGAGCGCCAGGTCGCTGCCGGCCTGCGGCTCGGTCAGGTTCATGGTGCCGGTCCACTCGCCGGAGATCATCTTCGGGATGTAGAGCTGCTGCTGTTCGGCGGAGCCGGCGGTGAGCAGCGCCTCGATGGCGCCGTCGGTCAGCAGCGGGCACAGCGCGAAGCTCATGTTGGCGCTGTTGCTGATCTCGATGCAGGCCGAGCCGATCAGCTTCGGCAGTCCCTGGCCGCCGAACTCGGGCGGGTGCTGCAGCCCCTGCCAGCCGCCTTCCGCGTACTGGCGGAAGGCCTCCCGGAAGCCGGGCGTGGTGGTGACCGCACCGTCGCGGAAAGACGACGGGTTCCGGTCGCCCTCCCAGTTCAGCGGCGCGATCACGGTCTCGTTGAGCTTGGCGCACTCCTCGAGCACCGCCTGCGCGGTGTCGGTGCCGGCGTCCTCGAAGCCGGGCAGCTTCGCCACCTCGTCGAGGCCGGCGAGATCGCGCATGCAGAACAGCATGTCCTTGACGGGGGCACGGTAGGTCATCTGGAACCTTTCTCTCGACGGCAAGCGGCTCGGCGGCGAATGGCAGTTTGCCACTGTCGGCGGCGGTGCGCTCGACCGCCGGCGCGCCGTGGGCCGAGCGCTGCGGGCTGCCGATTGCGCTCGATGCGCCGGCTTCCCTTCGCCGCTCGAAGCAGTCGCGCCCGGGGCGCGCCGATGTCGGGCGAGGCCTTTGCCGGCCGGCGGCGACGAGATCGGCCGCGAGGCTTGGAAGCAACCCGCACCGCGCTCCAGTCTCGCCCGCGCGCCGTGCCTGTTGCTGGAGAGCTCCGCTGCCGCGTTTGCCCCCGCATCGGCTTCGGGGCTCACGGGCTGCCGGCGACGACGTCTTCGCGGCCTTGGCGGCGGCGTGGAGTGGTGTCGTCGCGTCGCTTCCGGCCGCGAACAGGCAGGCCGGTAAGATGCGGTCGCCGTGGGCTTGCCGGGACCACGCTTCTGCCCGGTGCGCCGCTGGAACAGCGCGTGCGGCGAGGCCGGGGCGTGCGGCGAAGCTGGTGGGCGAGCGCATCTGCCTTTGCCCGCCGCGGCATGGGCCGCGGCACCGTCGCGCCGGCAGACATGCCGGAGGCGCTGATCGCCGGCGGCACGCAGAGTCAACCGAGGTCGATCATGAAACGCGCAGGCAATCTCTTGTTCAGGCAACTGCTGGTGATGCTCACCGCGGTGGCTGTCGTCGTCGGCGGCACCGCGCGGGCGCAGGCCGATCCGCCGCCGCTGAAGCCGGAGGAGATCGAGGCGCTGGTGGCGCCGATCGCGCTGTATCCGGACGCGCTGCTGTCGCAGGTGCTGATGGCCTCGACCTATCCGCTCGAGGTGGTGCAGGCGGCGCGCTGGCTGAAGGCGAACCCGAACGTGAAGGGTGACGCCGCCGTCAAGGCGGTGGAAAAGCAGTCGTGGGACGTCAGCGTCAAGTCGCTGGTGGCCTTCCCGCAGATCCTCGAACCGATGGACCAGAAGATCGACTGGACGCAGAAGCTCGGCGACGCCTTCCTCGCCGATCAGAAAGCGGTGTTCGACGCCGTGCAGCGGCTGCGGGCCAAGGCACAGGCCTCCGGCAACCTGAAGTCGACCGAGCAGCAGAAGGTGGTCGTCCAGCAGGCGTCGCCGCAGCAGACGGTGATCGTGATCGAGCCGGCGCAACCGAACGTGATCTATGTGCCGTCGTACAACCCCACGGTGGTCTACGGCACCTGGGTCTATCCCGCTTATCCGCCGTACTACTGGCCGCCGTCGCCGATCTACTACCCCGGCGGCTGGTACGGAGCCGGCTTCGCCTGGGGCGCGGCCTGGGGATTCGCTGCCGGGGCCATCTACGGCGGCGTCAACTGGGGTCGCGGCGACGTCAACATCGACATCGACCGGGCCGTCAACATCGACCGCAACTTCAATCGCACCAACGTCGGCACGGGGGGGCAGTGGCGGCACGACGCGACCCACCGCCAGGGCGTGGCCTACCGCGACAGCGCCACCCGGCAGCAGCACGGCCAGAACGTCGCCGGCGCCGACCGGCGCCAGGAGTACCGCGGCCGCGATGACGGCGCCGGTGATCGGGCCGGCGACCGCGCTGGCGATCGGACCGGCGACCGGGCTGGCGATCGGACCGGCGACCGTGCGGGCGACCGCGGCGGCGCGGGAGTCTCCGATCGGGCTGCCTCGGGTTATGGCGGCGCGAGCCGCGACAACGCGTTCTCCGGCGTCAGTGGCGGCTCGGCATCGCAGCGCGACTACAGCCGCGGCCAGGCCAGCAACACCTCGATGTCCAGCAACCGCGGCGGCTACAGCGGCGGCGGCGCCTCGGCGTCGCGGCCCGCGCCGTCGGCTCGACCGAGCAGCAGCGGCGGCGCTTCACGCGGCGGTGGCGGCCGCGGTGGCGGCGGCAGGCGCTAGAGGGGAGAACTCGACCATGCAGACCACGACCATGAAGAGCGCCGCGACCGCGATCCGCCTGGCGGGTGCGGCGGGCATGCTGGCGCTGTGCCTCGCAGCGATGCCCGCGGCGAGCGCGCAGACGGCGTTCGCCACGCCCGAGGCGGCGATGAACGCCTTCGGCGATGCCATTGCCCGCAGCGACAGCGAGGCGCTGAAGGCCATTCTCGGCGCCGACTATCCGAAGCTGATCCCGCAGGTGGGTGACCAGGCGCGGCTCGCCTTTCTCGCGGCCTGGGCCAGGTCGCACGCGGTGAAAGCCGAGGGCGACGGCAGGGCGGCGATCGCGGTCGGCACCGAAGGCTGGACGCTGCCGATCCCGATCGTCCGCACGGCGCAGGGCTGGCGCTTCGACACCCGCGCCGGCGCCGACGAAATGCGCATCCGCCGCATCGGCCGCAACGAGCTCGCGGTGATCCAGACGATGCTGGCGATCCACGACGCGCAGATGGAGTACGCGACGGTCGACCGCGACGGCAACGACGTGCGCGAGTACGCGGCGAAGTTCGCCAGTTCGCCCGGCAAGCGCGACGGGCTGTACTGGCCGGCCCGGGCCGGCGAGCCGCCGAGTCCCTTGGGGCCGGTGCTGGCGGCGGCGCAGGCGGCCGGCGGCGGGAGCAGCAGCGGCTACTACGGCTACCGCTACCGGATGCTCGACGCCCAGGGCCGCAATGCCCCCGGCGGCGCCTACGAGTACACGGTGCGCGGCAAGAAGATCGGCGGCTTCGCCGCCATCGCCTGGCCGGTGAAATACGGCGACACCGGCGTGATGACCTTCATGGTCAGCCATCACGGCGTCGTGTACCAGAAGGATCTCGGCCCGGATTCCGCGGCGCGCGCTTTGGCGATCACGCGCTTCGATCCGGACTCGAGCTGGACCAAGGTCGATCCGCCGCACTGACCCGCCGGCGGCCGCCGCCCGCCGACCCTGCCCGCGGTCAGAAGCGGCCGGCCTCGTTCAGCCGCTTCAGCGCCGCCGCCTCGGCTCCCGGCGCGAGCAGCAGCTCCGGCGTCAGCACCGCGTTCAACTGGATGATCCGCGCCACCAGTCCGGTCCAGCCGGTCTGATGGCTGGCGCCGATGCCTGCGCCGTGGTCGCCGTGGAAGTATTCGTAGAACAGCAGGTGGTCGCGGAAGTGCGGGTCGTCCTGGAACTTGCGCGCGCTGCCGAACACCGGCCGCCGTCCCGAGGCATCGCGCAGGAAGATGCGCAGCAGCCGCTCGCCGAGTTCCTTGGCCACTTCGAGCAGGGTCATCATCTTCCCCGAGCCGGTGGGGCACTCGACCCTGAACGCTTCGCCGTAGTAGGCGTACAGGCGGATCAGCGCCGCGTACAGCAGGAAGTTGACCGGCATCCACACCGGCCCGCGCCAGTTCGAGTTGCCGCCGAACATGCCGCTGTCGGAGTCGCCCGGCACGTAGGCGACGCGGAACTCCTGCCCGCCGTGGCTGAACACGTAGGGCTCGGCGGCGTGCACCCGCGACAGCGAGCGGATACCGTAGGGGCTCAGAAACTCGTTCTCGTCGAGCATGCGCGCCAGCACCCGGCGCAGCTTGTGCTCGTCGAGGATCGACAGCATGCGCCGGTCAGCCACGCCGGGCAGGCTCGGCAGATGCATGTTGGCGAACAGCTCCGGGTGGCGGCGGCCGAACTCGCGCGCGCGGCGCGCGAAGCGCGGGAATCGGGTCAGGATGTCGCTCTCGAACACCACCACCGCCGCCAGCGGCAGCAGCCCCACCATCGAGCGCACCTTCAGCCGCGTCGCCGAGCCGTCCGGAAAGCGCAGCACGTCGTAGAAGAAGCCATCGGCCTCGTCCCACATCTCGTCGGCGCCCGCGCCCATGCGGTCCATCGCGCCGGCGATGAAGGCGGTGTGCTGGAAGAACTTCTCGATGAACTCCTCGTACAGCGGCTCGTGCTCGGCCAGCTCCACCGCGATACGCAGCATCTGCTGGCTGAAGAACACCATCCACGCCGTGCCGTCGGCCTGGTCGAGGTAGCCGCCGGTGGGCAGCGGCGAGGAGCGGTCGAACACGCCGATGTTGTCCAGGCCGAGGAAGCCGCCCTCGAAGACGTTGGCGCCGGCGCGGTCCTTGCGGTTGACCCACCAGGTGAAGTTCACCAGCAGCTTGGAGAAGGCGTACTTGAGGAACTCGATGTCGCCCCTGCCGCCGCGGCGCGCCTTGTCGAACAGGTACAGCTGGAAGGTCGCGAAGGCGTGCACCGGCGGGTTGACGTCGCCGAAGTTCCACTCGTAGGCCGGCAGCTGGCCGTTCGGGTGCAGGTAGTCGTTGCGCAGCATCAGGTCGAGCTGCTGCTTGGCGAAGTCGGGATCGACGATGCCGAGCGGGATCATGTGGAAGGCAAGGTCCCAGGCCGCGTACCACGGGTACTCCCACTTGTCCGGCATCGAGACGATGTCGTCGTTGAACATGTGGAACCACTCGGCGTTGCGCACCTTGCGTCGCTGCCGCGGCGGCAGGCTCGGCCCGGCGCCGTGCTCGTCGAGCCACTTGTCGACGTCGTAGTAGAAGTACTGCTTGGTCCACAGCATGCCGGCCAGTGCCTGGCGGAACACCCGCGCGCGGTCGGCATCGGCCTGCACCGCCTGCGGCAGAAGCGAGTCGTAGAAGGCGTCGGCCTCGGCCAGCCGCTCGGCGAACACGGCGTCGCAGCCGGCGAAGGGCTGCGCCACCTCGGCCGGCGGGCGCCGCGTCAGCCGCAGCCGGAGCACCTGCGCGCCGCCGGCGGCGACGTCGATCGCCTGGTGCGCCGCCGCCCTGGTGCCCTGGCGCGCCGGATTGACGGCCGCGGCCTCGCCGTCGATCAGCCAGCGGTGGAACGCGTCCTTGACGTACGGCGAGGCGTTCTCGCCGCCGAACAGCCGCGCGTGGTTGCTCTCGTTCTCGGTGAACAGCAGCGTCGCGTCGGCCTCGCAGTACAGCCAGTGGTCGTCGAGCGACTCGGCGAACAGCGGGTCGTTGTGATGCGCGTGCACCACCGGCCGCGCGCCGGGCACGGCCGCGAGCCGCGGTCTTTCGCCGCCGTCGGCCCACGACCAGGTGTTGCGGAACCACAGCGTCGGCAGCACGTGCAGGCGCGCCGCCTGCGGGCCGCGGTTGTGCACGGTGATGCGGATCAGCACGTCGTCGGGCGCCGCCTTGGCGTACTCGACGACGACGTCGAAGTAGCGGTCGTCGTCGAACACGCCGGTGTCGACGAGTTCGTACTCCGGTTCGTGCCTGCCGCGGCCGCGGTTGGTGGCGACCAGGTCGTCGTACGGGAAGGCCGCCTGCGGATACTTGTACAGGTACTTCATGTACGAGTGGGTCGGCGTCGAGTCGAGGTAGTAGTAGACCTCCTTCACGTCCTCGCCGTGGTTGCCTTCGCTGTTGGCCAGCCCGAACAGGCGCTCCTTGAGGATCGGGTCGCGGCCGTTCCACAGCGCCAGCGCGAAGCACAGCACCTGGTGGTCGTCGCAGATGCCGGCCAGGCCGTCCTCGCCCCAGCGGTAGGCGCGGCTGCGCGCCTGGTCGTGGGTGAAGTAGTTCCAGGCGTTGCCGTCGGCGCTGTAGTCCTCGCGCACCGTGCCCCACTGGCGCTCGCTGAGGTACGGGCCCCACTTCTTCCAGGCGATGCCCTGGCGCGCTTGCGCGAGGCGCTGCTGTTCGGCTTCGGTGTGTTCGGAGGTCACGGCGGCTGCTCCCGGTTGCTCCGACGATGATACGGAGCGGCGGCAACCGGCCCGCTTTGTGCGCGCGGTGCCGCCGCGATTACGGCAGGCAAGCGGCGGTCGCTGCCCGCCCCAGGATCTCGCGCACCACGGCCGCCTTGGCGTCGGCGTCGTGCTGCATGTGGCGCCAGGTCCGCGCCGCGAGTTCCTGCTTCGTCCGCTCGCACAGCAGGCGGTCTTGGCTGTAGGCGCGCAGCCGGTCGCGGAAGGCGACCATCCGCCGGATCTCGGCGCGGCCTTCGGAGAACACGTGCAGGTTGCCGTCGACCTCCGGCGTCCTGAACATCCGGTGCTCGAACCAGTCCGGTTCGCGCGAACTGCGCCGGCCACCGCGGGTCGTACGGGACCAGCGTGATGGTGCCGTCGTGCGGCCTGCGCTCGCCGATGGTGACGGCCCGGAGATACTCGTCCGTCGTCACGCCGTCGCTGGCCGGCGGCGGCGGCGCCGGTTCGCGGCTCATCGGCCCGTCGGTGCTCACGCCTCGAAACCGTACTCGTCGAAGTCGGCGACCGCGCGATAGCCGATGCGCGCGTAGATGCCGTTCGAGGTCTGGTTGGCGAGGTCGGTGTACAGGCAGCAGTACGGCGCGCCGGCGGCGAGCAACCGCCGCGTCAGCTCGGCGGTCGCGGCCGTGGCGTAGCCCTTGCGCCTGAACTGCGGCGGCGTGTAGACGAGGCTGACGCGCGCCGCCCCGCTCGCCACTGGCGTGCGGGCGCAGAGGGTGACCGGGGCGCCGTCGTCCCAGAAGTACAAGCTTGCGGTCTTGAGATGGCGATCGATGGTCGGCTCGGCTTCGAGCGGATGGTCCGGCGTCGCCTCCTGCGCGAAGGCGGTGAACCATTGCACGGCGAGCGCGCGCTCGTCCGGCGCCGCCTCGCGCAGCCGCCCGCGCACCTCGGGTAAGGCCGCATCGACGCGGTCGATGCGGTGCAGCCGCAGCCGAGTGCGCAGCAACGCGCGGCCGCCTGCCAGCGCCGTCCAGGCGTTGACGAAATCGGCGGCCGCCTCGCACGGCCCGTTCACGCCGGCCAGCTTGCCGAAGGCATCGAACGCATCGGCGGCCAGCGCCGCCAGCGCCGAGGGCTCGCCCGCGGTCACCATCAGCACGTGCGGCGGCGTCTGAATCGCGCAGCAGGCGATCGACCCGCCGTCGATGGCTGCCGCGAAATAGGGCGGCTCCTTCGGCGTCCGCGTGCCGTCGGCGAGTGCGCGCGCGATGCCGATCATGGCGTTGTTCGCGACCTCGGAGCGCCCGAGCCACGCCCCGGCGGCGTCGAGAAACGCGCCTGCGTTCCGATAACGCTCGACTTTCATCGCCATGCCCTCCGCGCCACCGTGCGCCGGGCCGATCTTGGCGAAAGGCGGCCGATCTGGGAAGCTCAGCCGCACCCGTCGCGAGGAGCGCCGCATGGACGCCAAGCCCGCCTTCAACCCCGTGCTGCTCGACATTCCCGACCGCATCGAGACCGAACGGCTGCTGCTGCGCGCGCCGCGGCCGGGCGACGGCGCCATGGTCAACGCCTCGGTGCTCGAAACGCTGGACGACCTGCGCCGCTATCCGGCGTCGATGTCGTGGGCGATGCAGGAGCAGCCAGTCGGGGCGACGGAGGAATACTGCCGCCGCGGCGCCGCAAGCTGGATCCTCCGCGCCGACTTCCCGATGCTCGCCCTGTGGCGCAACAGCGGCGAACACGCCGGCAACGTCGGCCTGCACCGCTTCAACTGGGACACGCGCGTGTTCGAGATCGGCTGGTGGTGCCGCAGGCGCGCCCAGGGTCAGGGGCTGATCACCGAGGCCGCCCGCGCCCTCACCGAGTTCGCCTTCGCGCAGCTTGGCGCGCGGCGCGTCTGGTGTGCGTGCGACGAGGAGAACGAGAAGAGCTGGCGCGTCGCCGAGCGGCTCGGCTTCGCGCACGAAGGCACGCTCAGGAGCGAGCGCTGCGACCCCGACGGCACGCGGCGGTCGATGCGGGTCTACGCGATGACGCGGTAGGTTCCGGCCCGGGCCGCGCGCGGCCTCGGGCGCCGCGGCGACCGAACGGCCGGAGCCGGCCCGTTGCCGAATGACTCGCTTGCCGGAAGCGGTCGCACCGAGCGCCGTCGAAAGCGGAGGTTCGACGTTCCAACCGAGGGACGCGCCGCTCCTGGCGCGTCCTTCTCGACTGCGGCGCCAGGCCCGATCGGCATCGGGATGCTGGCTGCGGCGACGGGCCGGTTCCGTGCGTCCGCGAATGGGCCGGTCAGAGAGGTTTGCGCACGCTGATCGCGCCGCGAATCTGCCCAACCGAGTATCCGGTCGCCTGGTCGTTGGGGTAGTGCTGCCCGAGAACAGACTTGACGGCGGGGCTGATCTGTTCGGCGGAACCGTGGCAACTGAGGCAGAGCGGTTGAACCGGAAGCGCCTTGACGAAGCGGTATTCGCCGCCGACCCGCTCGCCCTTTTCCAGTTTTTCCGGGGGCTCGCCCGCGGCGGCGCGCTTGTTGAAATCTTCGAGCGCCGCCTTCTCCCAGGCATCGGGGATCGCGCGCGCGTCGTTGCGGGCCTTGAGGCTGACCCGCTTGATTTTCCAGCCGCTCTGCTGGGACATCTCGCCGGCCATCTTCGGCGCCATGTCCTTGCAGACGGGAATCGCTCCTTCGGGGCCCGACTTGCTCATTTCCTCCTTCAAGGCGACAAGCAGTTTCGGCGGCAGCATCACGGACACCTTGCGCGCCTCGTCGAGCAGGGCGGCATCGTTGGCGTAAGCGAGCGTGGCAACAAGCGGCGTGATGAGTGCCGTGGCGGCGATCAGCAGCTTCTTCATGGAATCTTCCTTGTCGATCTGGGCTGTTCGGTTTCTTGTCCGCGGCCACGGCAACCCGTTCAGTGGCCACGACTCACGAGGCTGTGAAAGTGCGACCTGAGGCTTTGAGCAAACCGCGTTTCGGGGGTCACTCGACCCTTCCCGTCCTGTCGGAAATCGAACACAGAGCGACCTGGGAAGCCTGCGTCTTGCCAAGCGCTGTTCCGCTTTCGTGTCAGGAGGATTCCCGAAGCCATCTTGGAACCCGCGACGATTCTAAGATCGGCTCGACAACCCGTCATGAGCGCCGAAGCGGCAGGGTTGAACTCGCTACCGCTCGGCGGCAACCCCAACCGCCTTCGCCCCCCAGATCCTCTCGCAGTACTCGCCGATCGCGCGATCGGACGAGAACTTTCCCGCCCGCGCCGCGTTCAGGATCGACATCCGCGTCCAGCGCTCCGGCTCCATCCACGCGCGGCTCACCCGCTCCTGGCAGGCGACGTAGTCGGCATAGTCGGCCAGCACCAGGAACGGGTCGTGGTGGACCAGGTTCTCGACCAGCGGCCGGAACATCCCGATGTCGCCGCGCGAGAAGCGGCCGCCGGCGATGAGATCCAGCGCCTCGCGCAGTTCCGGGTTGGCGTTGACGACGTCGACCGGCCGCCAGCCGTCGCGGCTGCGCTGGTGCACCTCGTCGGCGGTCAGGCCGAAGAGGAAGAAGTTCTCCGCGCCCGCCTCCTCGCGGATCTCGACGTTGGCGCCGTCGAGCGTGCCGATGGTGACGGCGCCGTTCATCATGAACTTCATATTGCCGGTGCCCGAGGCTTCCTTGCCGGCGGTGGAAATCTGCTCCGACAGATCCGCGGCCGGATAGACCGGTTGCGCGTTCTTGACGTTGTAGTCGGGCAGGAAGGCCACCGTCAGCCGGCCGGCAACCAGCGGGTCGCTGTTCACCACCTCGGCGACGCCGTTGATCAGGCGGATGATCAGCTTGGCCATGAAGTAGCCCGGCGCCGCCTTGCCGCCGAAAACGAAGCAGCGCGGTGCGGTCGCGAGGTTCGGGTCGCGGCGCAGCCGCTGGTAGCACGTCACGATGTGCAGCACGTTCAGGTGCTGGCGCTTGTATTCGTGGATGCGCTTCGCCTGGATGTCGAACATCGCCGCCGGGTCGACGACGATCCCGGTCTGGTCGCGGATGCGGCTGGCCAGCGCCTCCTTGTTGGCGCGCTTGACCCGCCGCCAGCGTTCGCCGAAGGCGGCGTCATCGGCGTACGCCTCCAGCCGCCGCAGCCGCGACGGGTCGGTGATCCAGTCCTCGCCGACCGTCTCGTCGAGCAGCGCCGCCAGCCCGGGGTTCGACAGCGCGACGAAGCGCCGCGGCGTCACGCCGTTGGTGACGTTGGTGAACCGCTGCGGCCAGAGTTCGGCGAAGTCGGCGAGTACCGTCTGCTTCAGCAGTTCCGAGTGCAGCGCCGCGACGCCGTTCACGGCATGGCTGCCGACGCAGGCGAGGTTGGCCATCCGCACCCGGCGGCCACCGCCTTCGTCGATCAGCGACATGCGCTGCACGCGCGCCTCGTCGCCGGGAAAGCGCGCGCGCACCTGGTCGAGGAAGCGGCGGTTGACCTCGTAGACGATCTCCAGCGGCCGCGGCAGCAGCTTCGAGAACAGCTTAAGGTCCCAGGTCTCGAGCGCCTCCGGCAGCAGCGTGTGGTTGGTGTAGGCGAAGGTGCGCTGCGTGATCGCCCAGGCCTCGTCCCAAGGCAGCAGCCGCTCGTCGACGAGCAGCCGCATCAGCTCGGCCACCGCCAGTGCCGGATGGGTGTCGTTCAGCTGCACCGCGAACAGGCCGGGAAAGCGCGCCACCGGCTCGCCCTTGATGTCGAGCAGCGTCAGCATGTCCTGCAGCGAGCAGGAGACGAAGAAGTACTGCTGCGCCAGCCGCAGGCGCTTGCCGATCTCCGGCTCGTCGTTCGGGTACAGCACCTTCGACAGCGTCTCGGACACCACCTTGGCCTGCACCGCGCCGTAGTAGTCGCCGACGTTGAAGTCCTGGAAGTCGAACGACTCCACCGCCTCGCTCTTCCACAGCCGCAGCGTGTTGCAGGTGCCGACGCGATAGCCGGCCACCGGCGTGTCGCAGGCGACGCCCTTGACCTGCCCGCTCGGCAGCCAGCGCACGCGGTAGCGGCCGGCGTCGTCGATCCACGGTTCGGTGCGGCCGCCGAAGTTGACGTAGTAGTGCACGCGCGGGCGGACGATCTCCCACGGGTGGCCGCGCTCGAGCCACTTGTCGGTCAGCTCGACCTGCCAGCCGTCGCGGATCCGCTGGTCGAAGATGCCGAATTCGTAGCGGATGCCGTAGCCGATCGCCGGCACCTGCAGCGTGGCCAGCGAATCCATGTAGCAGGCGGCGAGCCGGCCCAGGCCGCCGTTGCCCAGGCCGGGCTCCTCTTCGATCGCCAGCAGTTCGTCGAGGTCCTTGCCGAGCGCGCGCATCGCCGCGCGCGCCTCGTCGGTGATTCCGAGCGCCAGCAGGTTGCTGCCCAGTTGCGGCCCGATCAGGAACTCGGCCGAGAGGTAGCAGGCCACCTTCACGTCGCTGCGGGCGAAGGTCTCCACCGAGCCGACCCAGCGCGCCAGCAGCCGGTCGCGCACGCTGAAGGCGAGCGCCATGTACCAGTCGTGCCTGCTGGCGTAGGCGGGCGGGACCGCCTGCACGAAGGCGAGGTTGTCGAGCACCGCGCGCCGCAGCGCCTCGACGGTCAGGCCGGTGCGGGTCGGCTCGAAGTTCGCCGTGACGGGGCTGGGTGGCGGATTCGGCATGGTGTCTCCCGTGCGACTCGAAATTCCGGTGGCGCGATGCCGCGGGCGTGGCGGCGGGCACGTGCCGCGCCGGTGCGGCGGTCGATACCCTCCGCACCGGGCGGCCAGCGGGGCGCTTCAGCCCGCCAGCGCCGCATCGACGATGCTCTGCGCCTCGGCGACGATCGCCTGCAGGTGCCGCTCGTCGCGGAAGCTCTCGGCGTAGATCTTGTAGATGTTCTCGGTGCCCGATGGCCGCGCCGCGAACCAGCCGTTTTCGGTCGTCACCTTCAGGCCGCCGATGCCGGCGTCGTTGCCGGGCGCCCTGGTCAACCTGGCGGTGATCGGCTCGCCGCCCAGCGTCGCCGCTTTCACTGCCTCCGGCGCCAGCCTGCCGAGCTTCGCCTTCTGCTCCGGCGTCGCCGGCGCATCGATGCGGGTGTAGACCGGGGCCCCGAACCGCGCCGCGAGTTCGCGATAGTGCTCGCCGGGATCTTTGCCGGTGACGGCGGTGATCTCGGCGGCGAGCAGGTTCATGATCAGGCCGTCCTTGTCGGTGGTCCACACCGTGCCGTCGCGGCGCAGGAAGCTGGCGCCGGCGCTCTCCTCGCCGCCGAAGCACAGTGAGCCGTCGAGCAACCCCGGCACGAACCACTTGAAGCCGACCGGCACCTCGCAGAGGCGGCGGCCGAGGCTCGCCACCACGCGGTCGATCATCGAACTGCTGACCAGGGTCTTGCCGATGCCGGCCGAGGCCGGCCACTGCGGCCGGTGCGTCAGCAGGTAGCGGATCGCCACCGCAAGGTAGTGGTTCGGACTCATCAGCCCGGCCGACGGCGTGACGATGCCGTGCCGGTCGGCGTCGGGGTCGTTGCCGAAGGCGACCCGGTAGTCGTCCTTGAGCCTGACGAGACCAGCCATCGCGTACGGGCTGGAGCAGTCCATGCGGATCCTGCCGTCGTGGTCGACGGTCATGAACGCGAAGGTCGGATCGACCGCCGGATTGACCACGGCGATGTCCAGCCCGTAGGCGGCGTTGATCGGCGCCCAGTAGCCGACCCCGGCGCCGCCGAGCGGATCGACGGCGAGCTTCAATCCCGCGGCGCGGACCGCCTCCATGTCGATGACCTGGCGCAGGTCGTCGACGTAGGGGCCGACGAGATCGTCCTGCCGCGTCGTCGGCGCCCGCAGCGCCGCTTCGATCGGCATCCGAACGACGCCGCGGTTGCCGTCGCGCAGCAGCGCGTTGGCGCGCTCCTCGATCGCGCGCGTCACCTGCGTATCGGCCGGGCCGCCGTCGGGCGGGTTGTACTTGAAGCCGCCGTCCTCGGGCGGGTTGTGCGACGGCGTGATGACGATGCCGTCGGCCAGCCCCGTGCTGCGGCCGCGGTTGAAGGCGAGGATCGCACGCGAGATCGACGGCGTCGGCGTGTAGCCGTCGTCGCGCTGGATCACGGTCGCGACGCCGTTGCCGGCCAGCACTTCGAGCGCGGTGCGCTGCGCCGGCGCCGACAGCGCGTGCGTGTCCTTGCCCATGTAGAGCGGGCCGTCGATCCGCCGCGCGGCGCGGTGCTCGCAGATCGCCTGCGTGATGGCGAGGATGTGCGCCTCGTTGAAGGAGCCGCGCGTCGATCCGCCGCGGTGGCCGCTGGTGCCGAAGGCCACGCGCTGCGCGGCGTCGGCCATGTCGGGCGAGCGGGTGTAGTAGTCGTTCTCCAGCCGGCCGAGATCGACCAGCAGTTCGCGGGGGGCCGGCTTGCCGGCCAGCGGCGACGTTGCCATGGTTGCCAGGGTCCTTTCCGGTTCGCGCTCTTCGAGCGGCCGCCTGCACGCTACTGCATCGGCAACAGCGTGATGCCTCGGCGGACCGCGGTGTTGATCTGCGTCGCAGCGGCGCCATTGCCGGTCCGCCGATGGGCGCCGGCGGGCTGCCGAAGACGCGTCGCGGCGGGGCGTCGGGCCGGGCACTGTCGTCGGCGCTGCGTCCGCGGCCGTCCTTCCGCCGGCAGTCGGAGCGGCGCTGCTACTCGAGGAAACGCACCCGCCCGGTGGCGATCTCGTCCACCGCGCCGACCAGGGGTCACGTCGCCCCGCGCGGCGCGGGCCCTGCCTTCCGGCGGGCGAGCGCCTCGGCCCCGGTGCATGTCGGCGGCTGGCCGGCGGTCACGGTTCGAGTCCCGGCGTCCGGGCCGCGGCTTCGGTGTGCCGGTCACTTGACGAGCGGGATCTCCCGGGCCGACTCGTAGCGCACGACCGCCTGCATCTTGTGCTCGATCTGCATGTAGCGCGCCGCCTTGGCAGCGGGCAGCACCTTGAGCAGTTCCTTGAAGTGCTTCCGGTTCAGCCGCGCTTCTTCCGCCGAAGCGTCCAGCAGCTGCTCGGTGATCCGCCTGGCGTTGGCGTCGGTCGGCGCGTAGTTGGCGGCGATGTAGTCGAGCAGGGCGAGCGTCACCGCGCGCTGCGGCACTTGCAGTTCACGCTGGAACTTCTCGTACAGCGGCCAGAACTTCTTCTCCTGTTCCGGCGTGAGGTTCATCGCCTCCTTCACCAGGCCCTTCCTGTCCGACTGGATCCTGGCCAGCAGTTCGGCCGCAGTCGGTTGTGTGGAGGCCGGCTTGTCCTGCGCCGCGGCGGGCGCGACCGAGGAGATGGCAAGGGCGCAGCCGAACGCGAGCAGAAGTCTCTTCATCGATTTCCCCGTGGAGGTTGAAGGATGTCGCCTGTCACCTGCAGCGACCGCTGGCGATCAGGCGAGCGATTCCGGAAGAACCGTCGCCAAGGTTAGCGCGGGCGCCCGATGCGCGTCGCAGAGGCGTCGGCGTCGGCGGGCAACCGCATGGCGCCCCACGCATCGTGTCGTCGATTGTCAAGTGGTCCTGCCTCGGGTGGTGTAGCGTGCCGTGGATCGGCGGCGCCTGTCGACCGCTGGATGCGGACGGACCTCGGAGAACACGATGAACGGCAACGGCAGGGACGGCGACGTGGCGAAGGCGCAGGACAGGTCGAAAGCGCAGGTCAAGGCGAAAGACGCCGGCGAGAAAGGCAACGAAGGCAAGGGCAAGCTCTCGCGCAAGGACTACGACAAGGAGCTGGCGAAGCTGCACGTCGAGCTGGTCAAGCTGCAGCAGTGGGTCATCCACAAGGGCCTGAAGGTCTGCGTCGTCTTCGAGGGCCGCGACGGCGCCGGCAAGGGCGGCACGATCAAGGCCATCACCGAGCGCGTCAGCCCGCGCGTGTTCCGCGTCGTCGCGCTGCCGGCGCCGACCGAGCGCGAGAAGAGCCAGATGTTCTTCCAGCGCTACATGCCGCACCTGCCGGCGGCCGGCGAGGTCGTGATCTGGGACCGCAGCTGGTACAACCGCGCCGGCGTCGAGCGGGTGATGGGCTTCACCGACGAAGCCGTGGTCAGGAAGTTCCTGTCGATGGTGCCGCTGGTCGAGAAGTCGATGGTCGAGTCCGGGATCATCCTGCTCAAGTACTGGCTCGAGGTCAGCCCCGACGAGCAGACGCGGCGCCTGACCGCGCGCATCGACGACGGCCGCAAGATCTGGAAGCTGTCGCCGATGGACCTGAAGTCCTACGACCGCTGGGACGACTACACCCGCGCCCGCGACGAGATGTTCCAGGCCACCGACACCGGCTACGCGCCGTGGTACGTGGTGCGCTCCGACGACAAGAAGCGCGCCCGGCTGAACCTGATCAGCCATCTGCTCGCGCACATCCCGTACAAGGAGGCGCCGCGCGAGAAGGTCAGGCTGCCGAAGCGCAAGATCGGCCGCTACAAGCCCGCCGACTATCCGTTCAAGTTCATCGAAGAGAAGTTCTGACGGCGCCGCGCGCGCTCGGCGCCCCGGCGCCGGCCGCTGGACGCCGGCGGCCATCGCGCCTTTGCCCCCGGCATCGCGCCGCAGGAGGCGGCGAAGACCGGCTTCTTCGTGCAGCACCGCCGATCCGCCCGCCGCAACGCCGCCAAAGGCGTCGGTCGGCGCAGCTCGGGCTGCATCGCCCCGACCCGTTCCGCGTTTCGTCGGCCCCTACCTCGATTCCGTTTGCAGCAGAAGCTGGAACGCCTCGCGGCAGGCCGCCGGTCCGGTTTCCGCTGGTCCCGTACCGGAGCGCCAGTCGCCGAGCAGGCCGCCCAGCGTCGCCGCGAAGCGCAGCGGCAGGGTGACGATGTTCTGCGGCGCGGTGCTGACGCGCGGGTCCTCGACCGTGCCGCCGAGCAGCATCGTCGGCGCGACGGCCAACAGCTGCGGCACCTTGGAGCGCGGGTCGATGCGCCCGGAAAGCGCCCGCGTCACCAGATCGATCTCGACTTCGCCGACGATGCGCACGCGCGTCGCGTCGATGAAGAAACCCCTCGACCGCGCCACCCCGCGCTCGACATCGAAGCTGGCGACGGCGCAGTCGATCGACGAGCGCGAATCCGGGTCGAGCTGGCGCAGCAGCCCATTGACGATCCCGACGCCCCACAGGTTCAGCGCCCGCGGCCGCAGGCCGCGCGGGTAGGTGGCGACGTCGACCGTGCCGCCGAGCTGCCGCAGCACCTGCTCGGGCGGCGCCCGCGCGGTGACGTCGACGTTGAAGTCGAACCCGCCTTCGAGCGTGGTCGACGGGTCGAGGGCGCGCAGCATCGGCCCGTATTCGAGGTCGCGCGCCCGCGCTCGCAGGGCGAAGGCGGGCGGCGCCGCTGCGGCCTCGACGCGGAGGTCGGCGTTGATTTCGCCGCCGGCGGTGAACACCTCGTCCAGCTGCAGCCGGAGCGCGCCGGCGTCGGCCCGCGCCGTCAGGCGGCCCCGGGCCAGAGGCTGGCCGCCGCCGAGCAGCGAGTCGATGTCGAAGGTGATGTCGAAGTCGGCGCCGCGGACGACGTCGAGCAGCCATGTCGTTGCCCGCGCCACGTCCTGGGCGTTGGCCCGATCCTGGCGCGGCGCTTCATCGTCGAACCGCAGCCGGCCGCCGGCGCCGACGTCCTCCAGATGCAGCGCCGTCGCGCGCAGGCCGGCGCGGTGCGACGGACGGCCCGCGGCGGCGCGGCCGAACCGAAGGCTGCCGGCGAACCGGCTGCGGCCGATGGCGAGGTCGAGGTCGTCGGCGTCGATCGCGCTGGCGGTCACGCGCAGGTTGGCGCGCGCCGAGAAGGGCCCGGCGGCGGGCAGCGCCACCCCGATCAACGCGCCCAGGCGCTCCAGGCGGCGGCCGTTGAGCTGCAGGCGCGCTTCGCCGCTGCCGTCGAAGGCGACTCTCCCCGTCGCTTCCAGCCGCGCGTCGCCGCTCGTGGCCAGCAGGGTCAGCGGCACCGATTCGTTGCTGCGGGCGAGTTCGGCGAGGGCGCCGCCGTCGAACGAGAGCCGGACCGGCTCGCCCTCCCAGGCGCCAGTCGCCGTCAGCCGTGTCGGCTTGCCCGGCGCGGCGTCGAGGGTGGCCGAGAAATCGATGCTGCTGGCCTGGCTGCCGCCGGTGGCGGGCAGGAGCAGTCGTCCCCGATCGAGGGCGCCGCTGACGGTCGCGCTGGCGAGCAGTTCGCCGACCCGGGAACCCTGCGCCTGGGCGCGCAGCGACAGCGCCGCCGCGCGCAGGCCGATGTCTTTCCGGCCGAATCGCGCCAGCCAGGCGCGCAGGTCGGCGTCGCGGGTCGCGGCCTCGACTTCGAGGCGCGGGGCCGGGCCGCTGAAGTCGGCGCCGAACTGCCCGGCGAAGGCGATGCCGTCCCAGTCGAAGCGGAACTTCGCCGGCGGCAGCCGCTGCGAGCGCAGCGCGCCGGCGAAGCGCGCCTGATGCAGCGCTGCGCCGCCGATGGCCACGCGTTCGGCGGTGAGGTCGAAGTCGAGGTCGGCGAGCGGCAGGTTCGCCGGGAGCACCTGACGCCGCAGCGGGTCGTCGGCCGGCGCGCTGCCGGCGAGTTCGCCCCACTGGTCGAGGTCGAGCGCCGAGAACGCCAGCCGGACGCTCGGCGCGCCGCTGCCGCGGGGCCATTGCGCATCGCCCGCACCCGAGCTGCGCCCAAGCCGGAAGGCGGCGAGCTTGACCGCTGCCCACTGCTCGTCGAGCGCCAGCGTGCCGCGCGCCGACAGCGGATACGGCAGCCGCTGCCCGGCGCCGAGCAGGCTGGCGATCGGGCCCGACCGGTCGGCGGCGGCATCGAAGGCGAGGTTGGCGCTCGGCTGCCCGCCCTTGGAGGCGACCGTGCCCGTCGCGCTGAAGCGTTCGCCCGGACACATGCCCGTGCCCTGCACCGGCCAGGATTCGCCGGCCAGCAGCGGTGCCAGGCCGGCGCCGGAGAACTTCAGCGAGCAGGCGGCGCCCGCGAGCCTGCCGGCGGCATCGACCTCGATGCCGCGCGATTCCCGCAGCGACACGCGCAGGCGGTCGAAGCGTCCGCTGAGCGCTGCGCCCTGGCCGCGATCGACCGACCAGCGCAGGTCGCGGGCGTCGAACTCGCCCTGCGCCGAGGCGACGATCGAGCGCGCGTCGGGGCCGGCGGCGTCCAGGCGGCCGCGCAGCGAGCCGACGCTGCCGGCCCACTGCTGCGGCCGCAATCCGGCGCCCAGCGCTGCGGTCGATGCCTTGCCGCTGTCGATGCGGACCGCGAGCGTGCGCCGCGGCTGCCGGGCGTCGTAGGCGAGGCTCGAATCGATGCGGATGCCGGCGAGCAGGGCCGCGCCGCTGACGTCGACGGTGCGATCGTGGCTGCCCGCCCCGATGGCGAGTTCACGCACGTCGACCGCCAGGCCCGCGATCTCGGCGGCGGAAAGGTTCAGGTCCACGTCGACCCCGGCGGCGATGCGTTGCAGCCAGTCGACGAGCGCTTCCGGCCCGAGCCGGTCGCGGGCCGGCGCGGCGGCGTCGAAGTACGGGCGCAGATCGATCTTCCCGGCGGCGAGCTTCGCCGTCACGCGCGGACGCGCCCCGCCCCAGGCGACGGCGACTTCGCCTTCGGCGTTCGTCTCGCCGATGCGCAATACGAGATCGCGCAGCGCCGCTTCGCCTTCGTCGAGCCGCAGGCGCAGCCGCGCATCGAGCGGACCGGGCTCGCGCGCCGCGAGCCCGAGTGCGGCCAGCGCCGGGCCGGCATCGGCGGCGGTGGCATCAACGCGGGCGTCGAGCTGCGCTCCGTCGCGGGCGAACCCGCCTTCGATGGTCGCCCGCAGCCCGGACCACTCGATCACGCCCTGGACCGGCGCCGTCGCCGCGCCAAGGCCGGCGGGGGACGCGATGCGGAGCTCGACGGTGGCCGCCTGGCCGCCGAACCTGACGCCGCCGCGGGCGGTGATCGGCGCCTGGCGCGGCAAGCCGCCGTCGAAGTCCGTGATCTCGAACGGCACCGGCTCGGCGCCCTCGCGCCGGTAGCTGCCGACGATGCGGCCGATGCGCAGGCGGGCGATGCCGCCGAAGGTGACCGGCGGCTCGCCGCCGCCGGGCGAGGGCGTGAAGATCGGCGCCCAGTTCCCGCGACCGTCGGCGCCGCGCGCGAGGCTGAGTTCGAGC
>CAYLZU010000012.1:12023-23431 GCA_964388005.1 uncultured Burkholderiaceae bacterium | reverse complement strand
GGTCGGCCGGCGTCGGTCCGACGAAGCGGTCGAGCAGCGAGGGCTCCGCCGCCGCGGCCGACGCGGCGAGGACGAGCAGCGCCGAAGGCGCGAGCGCGCCGAGCAGCCGCAGATGGTGTCGGGACGAAGCGGTCATCGCCCGGTGGGTGCCGGCGGCAGCTTCCGAGGTGACGCGGCGACTCAGTCCGCGGCGGCCCGCAGCGCGGCGACCCTCGCCTCGCGCAGCGCCGATCGGCGCACCTTGCCGGCGTCGTCGCGCAGGGGCTCGCCGACGCGCTCGAAGCTGCGCGGGATCTTGTAGGGCGCGAGGTGCTCGGCGAGGTGCCGGCGCAGCGCGTCCGGGTCGAGCGCCTCGTCGGCCTCGTAGATCGCGTGCAGGCGCTGCCCGAGGTCGTCGTCGGGGAGGCCGATCACCGCGCTCGAGCGCACCCGCGGGTGCGCGTCGAGCGCGGCCTCGACCTCCGCGGGGTAGACGTTCGCGCCGCCGACCACGACCATGTCGGTCTTGCGCTCGACCAGGTAGAGGTAGCCGTCCGCGTCGAGGTAGCCGAGGTCGCCGAGGGTCTCCCAGCCGTCGGGGGTCGCGGCCGCCTCGGCGCCGAGGTAGCGGTAGGTCGAGCCCCGGCCGCCCGGCGGCATCATGAAGACCTCGCCGACCTCGCCCGTCGCGCACTCCTTGCCGTCGGGGTCGAGGATCCGGAGCTTGCGGCCGCCGGTCGGGCGCCCGACCGAGCCCGGGTGCGCGAGCCACTCGGTGCCCGTGATCAGCGTCCCCCCGGTGCGCTCCGAGCCGCCGTAGGCCTCGTAGATCTTCTCGGGGCCGAGCCAGCCGATCCACGCGCGCTTGAGCCACGCCGGGCTCGGCGCCCCGGTGCACATCACGCGGCGCAGCGACGAGAGGTCGTAGCGCGCGCGCAGCTCCGCGGGCAGGCGCCAGATCCGCTGCATCATCGTCGGCACGAAGAGCACCCAGTCGATCCGGTGCTCCTCGATCAGCGCGAGGCAGCGCTCCGCGTCGAAGCGCGAGCAGACGACGACCTTCCCGCCCGAGAGCAGCGCCTGCCACGAGGTCAGGAAGGGGCCCGCGTGGTAGAGCGGGCCGGGTACGAGCGCCGCGCCGTCGCGCTGCATGAAGTTCTCGGGCACCTCGGGGTCGCAGAGCGCGGGCGCTACGTCGAGGATCAGCTTCGGGCGCCCGGTGCTCCCGCCCGAGGTCATGCAGCGCGCGTGCTGCGCGACGACGTCGGGCAGCGGCGCCTCGGACAGCGCCGGGTCGGGCGCGTGGCCGGCCGGAAGCGTCGCGTGGCCCGGGAGGTCCTCGGGGTCGACGCCGAGCGCGAGCGCCGGCTTCGCGAGCGCGAGGATCGCGCGCCGCTCGAGCGCCGGGAGCCGCGCCGAGATCGGCTGTGGCGTCGCACCGAGGCGCCAGGTCGCGAGGCAGGCCGCGAAGAACTCGATGCCGTTCGGGAGGCCGAGCGTCACGAGGTCGCCCGCGCGCACGCCGCGCGCTGCGTAGTCGCGCGCGAGGCGGTTCGCGAGGCGGTCGAGCGCACCGCGCGCGATCGACTCACCCTCGTGCACCACGGCGATGCGCTCGGGGTCGCGCGCCGCGTGCCACGCGAACGCGCTCCCGTACGACATCCGGGCCATCGCGCCTCCCCCTTTTCGAGACGGAGCGTATCAGATAGAGTCCGGCACTCGCCCGGAGGACCCTTGGACAAGCGCACGACGGCGGCCTCGGTCGTGGCCGAGATCCGGGACGGGATGACCGTCGGGATCGGCGGCTGGGGCTCGCGGCGCAAGCCGATGGCGCTCGTGCGCGAGCTGCTGCGCTCGCCGGTGCGCGACCTGACCGTCGTCGCCTACGGCGGCCCCGACGTCGGCCTGCTCTGCGCGGCCGGCAAGGTGCGCAGGGTCGTCTACGGCTTCGTCTCGCTCGACTCGATCCCGCTCGAGCCGTGGTTCCGCAAGGTGCGGCAGGCCGGCGCGATCGAGGCGGTCGAGTACGACGAGGGCATGTTCCAGTGGGGGCTCTACGCGGCGGCGCTGCGTCTCCCCTTCCTGCCGACCCGCGCCGGGCTCGGCTCCGACGTGACGAAGCTCCAGCCGCAGCTGCGCACGGTGCGCTCGCCCTACGCCGACGGCGAGGAGCTGCTCGCGATGCCCGCGCTCGAGCTCGACGTCGCGCTCGTGCACATGAACCGCGCGGACGCGCGCGGCAACGCGCAGTTCCTCGGGCCCGACTTCTTCTTCGACGACCTCTTCCTGATGGCGGCGAAGCGGCGCTTCGTCTCGTGCGAGAAGATCGTGCCGACCGAGGAGCTCACGCGGGGCCACTCCTTCCTGACGCTGCGCATCCACCGCAAGGGAGACGATTCGTGAACCGGGCCAGCGACTCGTTGCGCCGCGCCGTCGCGCCGGCGCGGAAGGGCGGAAAGCTCCGGCGCGGCGCTGTGCGAATCGTCGGCCTCGGCTCGCCGCACGGCGACGACCGCGCCGGCTGGGCGGCGCTCGCCGCCCTTGCCGAGCGGCGGCTGCCGGCGCGGATCGAACTGGTCCAGTGCGCCACCCCGGCCACCGAACTGTGGCCGGCGCTGGCCGGCGCCCGCCGGTTGGTGCTGGTCGATGCCGTCGCCGACGGCGAACCGGGCCGCATCCTGCGCGGCGGCCGGGCCGAACTGGCGGCCAACCGCGCCGGCTGGACGTCGCATGGTGTGGCACTGGACACGGTTCTCGACCTGGCGCAGGCGTTCGGCGCGCTGCCGCCCGAACTGGTGTGGGTCGGCGTAACGATCGACCCGGCGCTTGCCGGCGGCGAGGCGTTCAGCGCCCCGGTGGCCGCAGCGCTGCCGGCGCTGGCGCAGGCCGCGCTCGAGGAAGCGCTGCGATGAGCGTCGTCTTCCTCGCCCGCGACGATCTGCAGCGGCTCTTCGACGCGCTGCGCCGCGAGCACCGGAAGGTGATCGGCCCGCAGGTGCGCGACGGCACCATCGTCTTCGACCTGCTGGAGCGCGCCGCGCAACTGCCGCAAGGCGTGCTCGACGAGCAGGCGCCCGGCCGTTACCGGCTGAAGAGCAACGGCACCGAGCGCTGCTTCGCCTGGGCCAATGGCCCGCAGGCACTGAAGCCGCTGACCTTCGCGCCGCGCGAGACGCTGTGGCGCGCCGAGCGAGGCGAGCGCGGCGAACTGCGCTTCACCGACACCCAGCCGACGGCGCCGCCGCTGGCGGTGATCGGCGTGCGCGGCTGCGACCTGGCGGCGCTGCACCTTCAGGACCAGCACTTCTGCTACGGCGCCTACGCCGACGCCTACTACAACAGGCGCCGCCGGGCGCTGTTCATCGTCGCCGTCGACTGCGCGCACCCGGCGGCCACCTGCTTCTGCGTCTCCACCGGCGACGGGCCGGCAGCGAGCGCCGGCTTCGACATCGCGCTGACCGAACTCGACGAGGGTTTCCTGCTGCGCGCCAAGAGCGACCGCGGGCAGGAGCTGCTGGAGGCGCTGCCCACGATCCCGGCCAGCGACGAGCAGCTCGCCCGCGCCGCCGCCGAGCACGACGCGGCGGTGGCCAGCCAGAAACGCGCGCTGCCCGGCCGCGACCTGAAGGAGGCGCTGTTCGCGCGGCTGCGCAGCGAGCGCTGGAACGACGTGGCCGAACGCTGCCTGTCCTGCGGCAACTGCAGCTCGGTGTGCCCGACCTGCTTCTGTCACAGCGAGGGCGACGCGCCGTCGATCGACGGCCGCCAGGTCGAGCACTACCGGCAGTGGGACTCCTGCTTCACCCCCGGCCACAGCTACATCCACGGCTGGATCGTGCGCGGCGCGACCCGCTTCCGCTACCGGCAGTGGCTCACGCACAAGCTCGGCAGCTGGCACGAGCAGTACGGTCGCTCCGGCTGCGTCGGCTGCGGCCGCTGCATCGCCTGGTGCCCGGTGGGCATCGACATCACCGCCGAGGCGCGCGCCGTGGTGAGCGGAGACCCCGATGCGCGGCCATAGCCTGACCCAGCAGCGCCCCAACGCCTACGTGCCGCACGAGGCCGAGATCGTGCGCCGGGTGCAGGAGTCGAGCACGATCTTCACCCTGTACCTGCGCTTCACCGACCCGATCGCGCACGCCAACTACACCTACGACCCGGGCCAGTTCAACATGCTGTACCTGTACGGCGTCGGCGAGGTGCCGATCTCGATCGTCTCCGACCCGGAGCACGAGGACCTGCTGGTGCACACGATCAACCGCGTCGGGCGCGTGACGCGTGCGCTCGAGCAGCTGCGCGAGGGTCAGCGGCTCGGCATCCGCGGGCCGTTCGGGCGCGGCTGGCCGCTGCGCGCGGCCGAGGGGCAGGACGTGATCGTGGTGTCGGGCGGGCTCGGCTGCGCGCCGGTGGTGTCGGTCATCAACCACATGATCCGGCGCCGCGAGCGCTTCGGCCACTTCACCATCGTGCAGAAGGTCAAGCGGGTCGACGAGTTCATCTGGCCGGAGCGCTACGAGCGCTGGCAGCGGGTGCCCGACACCACGGTGCTGGTGTCGGCCACCGAGGGCTCGGCCAACTGGCGCTGGCAGGTCAGCGGCAAGATCAAGGTGCTCGACGACGTCGTCGTGCGCAGCGAGCGCACCATCGCCATGCTCTGCGGGCCGGGGGGATTCATGGGCTCGGCCGCCGAGCACCTGATCGCCAAGGGCGTGCCGCCCGGGCAGATCTATCTGTCGACCGAGCGCAACATGCAGTGCGCGGTCGGCCATTGCGGCCACTGCCAGTTCGGCGCCACCTTCATCTGCCGCGACGGGCCGATCTATCCCTATCCGAAGATCCGCGACCTGCTCGACGTCGAGGGGTTCTGAGCGGCCGCCGCTTCGGCCGGAGGCCCTACACTGCGCTGCCCGCCCAGGCCAATCGCGTGTCCGCCTCGACCGTCGCCCCCGCCCCGACCACAGAACGTCGCGCCGCGTGGGAGCTTCTGCTGAACGTCGCCCACGCCATCGACCATTGGGTGCTGCTGATCTTCGCCACCGCCGTGTCGAGCATCGCGCTCGACTTCGGTTTCTCGCGCTGGGAAGACCTGATGCCCTACGCCACCGGCGCCTTCTTCGCCTTCGGCCTCGGCTCGCTGCCGGCCGGACGGCTTGGCGACACCTGGGGACGGCGGCCGATGATGCTGACCTTCTTCTTCGGCCTCGGCGCCTCGCTGCTGCTGGTGGCCGTCGCGCAGGGGCCCTGGCAGATGGCGTTGGCGCTGACGATCATGGGTGTCTTCTCCGCCATCTATCACCCGGTCGGCATTCCGATGCTGCTGCGCGATGCGAGGCTGCCGGGACGCACCATCGGCATCAACGGCCTCGCCGGCAACCTCGGCATCGCGCTGGCGGCGGTGGTGACCGGCGTCCTGGTCAAGTACTTCGGCTGGCGCACCGCGTTCGTCTTTCCGGCGCTCGTCTGCTTCGGCTGCGGCCTGCTGTTCGCGCGCCTGTCGCCCCCTGAAGGCGAGCCGCCGACACGGCGCAGGGTGAGCTCGGTCGCGCTACCGGCCGGCGTCCTGGTTCGCGTGTTTGCGGTGATCACGGTGATCGCCACCACCGGCGCGCTGCTGTTCAACTTCACGACCAACGGCAACACTGAACTGCTGCGCGAGCGGATGGCGGCGGTGGTCACCGACCCGGCCGCGCTCGGCCTCCTGCTGGCGCTGGTCTACGCGATCGCCTCGTTCGCCCAGCTGCTGGTGGGCCACCTCATCGACCGTTACCCGATCAAGAGGCTGCTGCTGACGATCGTCGCCCTGCAGGTTCCGCTGTTCACGCTGGCCTCGCAGGCGCAGGGCTGGGTGTTCTTCGTCCTGATCGTGCTGTTCATGGGCGTGGTCTTCGGCGCCATCCCGTTCATCGACGCCATCATTGTCCGCTTCGTCGACGATCGAATCCGCTCTCGCGTCGCCGGCGCGCGGCTGGCGCTGTCGTTTTCGATCAGCTCGCTCGCCGTGTACCTGCTCGGCCCGGTGGTCAAGAGCTCCGGCTTCGATGCCCTGCTGCTGGCGATGGCGGCGATCGCCGCCGTGACCTTCGCCGCCGCCGTGTGGCTGCCGGCGACCGGCGTGCCGCGGCGATAAAGGGGCGGCCGGCAATCGCCGACTCCGCGGCAGCGACAGCGGGCGCCGGATCAGCCGAACAGTCGCGCCAGTTCCTCGCCGGGATCCGGCGCCCGCATGAACGCCTCGCCGACGAGGAAGCCATGCACCCCCCGCGCGCGCATCGCGGCGACGTCCTGGCGCGTGAGAATGCCGCTTTCGGTGACCACCAGCCGGCTGCCGTCGATGCGCGGCAGCAGGTCGAGCGTGGTGGACAGCCGAACCTCGAAGGTGCGCAGGTCGCGGTTGTTGATGCCGATCATCCGCGTCTTCATGCCGAGGGCGACTTCGAGTTCCCTGGCGTCGTGCACCTCGACCAGCACCGCCATGCCGAACTCGCGCGCCGCCGCCTCCAGCTCGCGCAGCTGTGCCGGCGCCAGCGCGGCGACGATCAGCAGGATGCAGTCGGCGCCCCACAGCCGCGACTGCGCGACCTGGTACTCATCGATGATGAAGTCCTTGCGCAATGCCGGCAGGCCGCTGGCGCGGCGCGCATCGTCGAGATACTCGGGCGCACCCTGGAAGAACTGCACGTCGGTCAGCACCGACAGGCACGCCGCTCCGCCGCGCGCATAGCTGGCGCCGATCGCGGCCGGGTCGAAGTCCGCCCGCAGCACCCCTCTCGACGGCGATGCCTTCTTCACCTCCGCGATCACCGCCGGCCGGCCGGCGCCGACGTGCGCCCGCAGCGCGCCCTCGAAGTCGCGCAGGTCGCGCCGTTCCGCCGCGCGGGCGCGCAGGGCCGGCAGCGGCTCGGCCGCGCGGGCGGCCTCGACTTCCTCGCGCTTGACGGCGAGGATCTTCTGCAGGATGTCGCTCATCGGGCGCGGTCGAGGTCGAGCGTGAACAGGGTCTCGCGCGGCGCGAAGCCGAACGATTCGTACAGGCGCCGGGCGGCGCGGTTGCCGCACGCCATCTCGAGCCGGACCTGCCGTGCGCCGCGGCGACGCGCCCATCGCAGCCCGTGCGCAACCAGCCGGCGGGCGACGCCGGCACCGCGGTATGCCGGCGCGACGAACAGGGAGTGCACGTAGGCGTATCGGCGCACGACGTAATGGCCATAGTCCAGCCGCCGCAGGTCGACCCCGAGCATGCCCACGAGCCGGCCGCCGGTTCGGGCGACGAAGGTCCGCTGCCCGGCGTCGTGGATCGTTCGCTTGAAGCAGCGCCGGGCGTGGCGGCGATCGGGCAGCCGCGTGCCGAGGTCGGGCGAGAAGCTTCGCTCGGCATCCTCGGCGGCGGCCTGCAGTTCGGCCAGCAGCGCCAGGTCACACAGGCGCGCCTGGCCGACCACGATGCGGATCGGTCGCCGCGTCGTCGCCGGACGACCTCTCATGCCGCCAGCTTCCGTGTCGCGGCCACGAAGGCGTCGAGCTTCTTCTTCGCCGCGCCGCTGGCGATGGCCTCGCGCGCCAGGCGGATGCCGTCGTCGATCGAGCCGGCGACATCGGCCGCGTACAGCGCCACGCCGGCGTTGAGGACGACGATCTCGCGCGGAGTGCCCGGGACATTCTCCAGCGCCTCCAGGATCATCGCCCGCGACTCGCCGGCGTTGCCCACCCGCAGTCCACGGTTGGAGACCATCGACAGGCCGAAGTCCTCGGGATGGATCTCGTACTCGCGGATCTCGCCGGCCTTCAGCTCTCCGACCATCGTCGCCGCGCCGAGCGAGACCTCGTCCATGCCGTCCCTGCCGTAGACGACCAGGACGTGGCGCGCCCCGAGGCGCTCGAGCACCCGCACCTGGATGCCGACCAGGTCCGGATGGAACACGCCGAGAAGCTGGTTCGGCGCCCCGGCCGGGTTGGTCAGCGGTCCGAGGATGTTGAAGATCGTGCGCACGCCGAGTTCCTTGCGCACCGGCGCGGCGTGCTTCATCGCCGTGTGATGGTTGGGCGCGAACATGAAGCCGATGCCGGTCTCGGCGAGGCAGGCGGCGACCTTCTCCGGCCCCAGGTTGATGTGGGCACCGAAGGCCTCCAGCACGTCGGCCGCGCCCGAGCTCGAGGACACCGAGCGGCCGCCGTGCTTGGCCACCCGCGCACCCGCCGCCGCGGCGACGAAGGTCGATGCGGTGGAGATGTTGAAGGTGTGCGACGAGTCGCCGCCGGTGCCGACGATGTCGACCAGGTGCGTGTGGTCGGCCACCGGCACCTTGGTCGCGAACTCGCGCATGATCTGCGCCGCGGCGGCGATCTCGCCGATGGTCTCCTTCTTCACCCGCAGGCCCATGATCAGGCCGGCGATCTGCACCGGGGTGAGCTCGCCGCTCATCAGCTTGCGCCACAGCGACAGCATCTCGTCGTGGAAGATCTCGCGGTGCTCGATGCAGCGCACCAGCGCTTCGGTCGGGGTGATCGACATCGATGAGCTCCTATTTCTTCGCTTCGTCGCCCTGCGCCGCCAGCGCCCTCAGCGTCCCGGCGCGGCCGCGCAGCATATCGACCTCGCAGGCCAGCTGCGCCTGCGCGGCGCCGGTGCCGCTGTCATAGGCGCGCAGCACCACCTGGCATTGCGACTGGAGATAGCGCTCGAAGTCGCGCTGCGACTGCTTCAGCGCCGCCGTCTTGCCGCCACGGCCGGTGGCCTGTTCCAGCGCGGCGAGGGACTGCTGGACCGCCAGGAACTGCTCCAGCATGTCGTCGGTGGCCGCTTTCCTGTTCGCGTTCAGGCAGGGCGTGACCTCTGCCCGGGAGGGCACGCGCTGAAGGCACTCCTCCAGCGCGCCTGCGGCGGCACCGCCGGGGAGCACCGCCGCAAGCGCCAGCGCCGGGAAGATCCACGGCTGTCTCATCGCCGACGTCCTTCGAGGAAGTTCCGCAGCAGATCGTGCCCGTGTTCGGACGCGATCGACTCCGGATGGAACTGCACGCCCTCGACCGGCAGCGTTCGATGGCGCAGCCCCATGATCTCGCCATCGGCAGTCCACGCGGTGACTTCGAGGCAGTCCGGCAGCGACTCGCGCTCCACCGCCAGCGAGTGGTAGCGGGTCGCGGTGAACGGGCTCGGCAGGCCGGCGAACACGCCGGCGCCGGTGTGCTCGATGGCGGCGGTCTTGCCGTGCATCAGCGTCCTGGCGCGGACCACCTTGCCGCCATAGGCGTGGCCGATCGCCTGGTGACCTAGGCAGACGCCGAGGATCGGCACCTCGGCTCCAAACCGCCTGAGCACGTCGACCGAGATGCCGGCCTCGGCCGGCGTGCACGGCCCGGGCGAAATGCAGATCCGGTCCGGCTTCATCGCCGCGATCGCGTCGCAGGTGATCTCGTCGTTGCGGAACACCGCCACCTCCTCGCCCAGTTCCCCGAGATACTGCACGAGGTTGTAGGTGAACGAGTCATAGTTGTCGATCATCAGCAGCATCGCTGCTCCTCAGTGCCGGGCGAAGAAGGCGCGGAAGGCGCCCGCGGCCCG
The DNA here is from genome assembly GCA_964388005.1 of uncultured Burkholderiaceae bacterium. Lineage (GTDB taxonomy): Bacteria > Pseudomonadota > Gammaproteobacteria > Burkholderiales > Burkholderiaceae_F > JADJWR01. Next base: position 13,893 of record CAYLZU010000012.1, on the reverse strand, counting down.
CGCGATGCCGGCCGCGTCGACATCGAGATGGGTCACCAGCCGCACCACCGCCGATCGCGCCAGGATCAGGATGCCACGCTCGCGCAGGAAGGCTTCCAGCGCCGACAGGCGTGCCGGCGGGACGGTGACGAACACCATGTTGCTGTGCGGCCCGTCGACGGCGACCTCGTCGATGCCGCACAGGCCATCGGCCAGCCGCTGCGCGTTGGCGTGGTCGTCGGCCAGCCGCGCGACGTGGTGTTCGAGCGCGTAGATGCCGGCGGCGGCCAGCACACCGGCCTGCCGCAATCCGCCGCCGAGCATCTTGCGCGGGCGGCGGGCGCGGCCGATGAACTCGCGCGTGCCGAGCAGGACGCTGCCCACCGGCGCGCCGAGCCCCTTGCTCAGGCAGACTGACACCGAGTCGAAGCCGGCGGCGATCTCGCGCGGGGCGACACCGAGCGCAGCGGCGGCGTTGAACAGCCGCGCCCCGTCCAGATGCGTGGCCAGGCCGCGCTCGTGCGCCAGGTCGGTGGCGGCGTGCTGGTACGGCATCGGCAGCACCTTGCCGCCGATGGTGTTCTCCAGCGCCAGCAGCCGCGTGCGCGCGAAGTGCGGGTCGTCGGGCTTGATCGCGGCGGCGATGCGCTCCAGCGCGATCGAGCCGTCGGGCTCGTGCTCGAGCGGCTGCGGCTGGATCGAGCCGAGCACCGCGGCGCCGCCAGCCTCGTACCGGTAGGAGTGCGCGTTCTGGCCGAGGAGCACCTCGTCGCCGCGCTGGCAGTGGGTCATCAGCGCCGCGAGATTGCTCTGCGTGCCGCTGGGCATGAAGAGCCCCGCCTCGAAGCCGAGCATCTCGGCCAGCAAGGCCTGCAGCCGGTTGACGGTCGGGTCGTCGCCGAAGACGTCGTCGCCGACCTCGGCGTCCATCATGGCGCGGCGCATGCCGGCGCTCGGCCGGGTGACGGTGTCGCTGCGCAGGTCGACGATCTCAGAGGTCGCCATCGAAGCCATCCTCGACCTGCTCCGCGGCGCGCAGCACCGCCCGCGCCTTGGCCTCGGTCTCCTTCCACTCCGACTCGGGCACCGAGTCGGCGACGATGCCGGCGCCGGCCTGCACGTACAGCACGTGGTCCTTGATCACGCCGGTGCGAATGGCGATGGCCAGATCCATATCGCCGGCGAAGGAGAGGTAGCCGACCGCGCCGCCGTAGATGCCGCGCTTGATCGGCTCCAGCTCGTCGATGATCTCCATCGCCCGCACCTTCGGCGCGCCGGACAGCGTGCCGGCCGGAAAGGTGGCGCGCAGCACGTCGAGGTTGGTCAGGCCCGCCTTGAGCCTGCCTTCGACGTGGCTCACCAGGTGCATCACGTGCGAATAGCGCTCGATCACCATCTGCTCGGTGACCTTGACGCTACCGATCTCGGCGATGCGGCCAACGTCGTTGCGGGCCAGATCGATCAGCATCAGGTGCTCGGCCCGTTCCTTCGGGTCGGCGAGCAGCTCGGCCGCCAGGCGCTCGTCCTGCTCGACGTTGCCGCCGCGCGGCCGCGTGCCGGCGATCGGCCGCAGGGCGACAATCCGCTCGTGCCCGTGCGAGGTGGCGCGGTCCTCGCTGCGCACCAGGATCTCCGGCGAGGCGCCGACCACCTGATGGTCGCCGAAGTCGTAGAAGTACATGTACGGCGACGGGTTGAGCGTGCGCAGCGCCCGGTACAGCGACAGCGGCGCATCGGCGTACGGCTTGCTGATCCGCTGGCCGATCACCACCTGCATCGCGTCGCCGGCGGCGATGTACTCCTTGGTGCGCTCGACGGCGCGCAGGAAATCGTCGCGGGCGAAGTCGCGCCGCTCCGGCCGGCGCACGCTGGCGCGCGTGTGCGGCGGCTC
>CAYLZU010000012.1:0-12013 GCA_964388005.1 uncultured Burkholderiaceae bacterium | reverse complement strand
TGTCGTAGCCGAAGTAGCCGGCCAGCCCGCCGCAGAAGCGCGGCATGCCCGGCCGCAGCGCGACCTTGAACTGGGCGAAGTACCGCTCGATGAAGGCGAGCGGATCGCCGCGCTCCTCGCGCGCGACGGCGCCGTCGGTGACGACTTCGATCCGGTGCGCGCCCGGTTCACCAATGAAGGCGCGGATGGCGGTGCGCGCCGGCAGGCCGATGAACGAGTAGCGGCCGAAGCGCTCGCCGCCGACCACCGACTCGAGCAGGAAGGAGTTGGCGCCGCCGCCCTGCGCGCGCGCCAGCTTCAGGTACAGCGACAGCGGCGTTTCGAGGTCGGCGAAGCTTTCCGCGATCAGCGGGATGCGGTTGTAGCCCTGCGCGGCAAGGGCCCGGTATTCGAGTTCGGTCATGCGTCACCTGGGGAAGCGTTCGCGCCGAGCGGCCACGAACGGGACTGCGGGTTCAACGATCGATGCTGCGCGCGGCAGCGGGCGGGGCTAGCCCCGCCAGCACCAGACCCCCCGGGCCTGCCAGCCTTGCGGCTTGCAGCTTCCCCGGCCGGGCATCGATTCGCTGTGGTGACTCATTGCGTCGTGGCGTTCCTGGCTCGCGCCGGAAGCTGCTGCAGGATCCACTGCACCGCCTCGGCGAGCGCGGGAAATATACCATCGAGCCCCGGTGCGCCGGACAGCGCGGCCACGCCTTCGCCCTCGTTGTAGCCGGTTTCCACCAGCACGCAGCCGCAGCCGGCGGCGCGCGCGGCCTGGGCGTCGTTGACCGAGTCGCCGATCAACGTCACCTCGGTCGGTTGCAGCCGCAGGCGGCGGCAGGCCTCCAGCAGCAGCGCCGGATGCGGCTTCTTCTCTGCCACCTCGTCGCCGGCGACCACGGCATCGAAGTGCGGCGCCAGGCCCATTTTCGCCAGCAGCGGCGCGGTGAATTCCTTCGGCTTATTGGTGACGCAGGCGAGCTTCAGGCCGCGCGCGCGCAGGGCTTCGAGCGCCTGCGGCACGCGCTCGAAGACGACGGCCTGCAGGCCGTTCTCGGCCGTGTAGTGGGCGTAGAAGGACTGCCGGCCGCGCGCGAAGTCTTCCGCGCCCGCCCGGCCGTTGATGTCGTCGGTCAGCGCCCGGTGCACCAGCACCTCGGCGCCCTTGCCGACGAAGGCGGCGATGCGCCCGACCGGCAGCGGCGGCAGGCCGAAGTCGGCGCGCATCCGGTTGGCGGCGGCGGCGAGATCGGGCGCCGTGTCCATCAGCGTGCCGTCGAGGTCGATCAGCACGCCGCGAAGGGTCGGCACCGTCATGCGCCGCGGTAGATCTCGCGTCGCGCTTCGTCCTCCGCGCGCGCCTGCTCGGCCCTGGCCTTCGCCCGCTGCGCCTGCGCGGCGGCGACCGCCTTCTTCATCGCCTCGATGGTCGCCTTGTAGTCCTTCGAGCCGAAGATGGCGCTGCCGGCGACGAAGGTGTCGGCGCCGGCGGCGGCAATGGCGCCGATGTTGTCGACCTTCACGCCGCCGTCGATCTCCAGCAGCACGCGCCGGCCGCTCGCCTGCTGGTAGGCATCGAGCCGCGCCCGCGCCGCCGCCAGCTTGGCGAGCGCCTCGGCGATGAACGACTGGCCGCCGAAGCCCGGATTGACGCTCATCAGAAGCACGATGTCGAGCTTGTCCATCACGTGATCCATCAAAGCCAGCGGGGTGGCCGGGTTGAACACCAGCCCGGCCTGGCAGCCGGCATCGCGGATCAGGCTCAACGTGCGGTCGACATGTCGCGACGCCTCGGGATGGAAGGTGATCACGTTCGCGCCCGCCTTGGCGAACATCGGCACCAGCGAGTCGACCGGCTCGACCATCAGGTGCACGTCGATCGGCACCTGCACGTGCGGCCGGATCGCCTCGCACACCAGCGGGCCGATGGTCAGGTTGGGCACGTAATGGTTGTCCATCACGTCGAAGTGGATCCACTCGGCGCCGGCGGCGACGACATTGCGCACTTCCTCGCCCAGACGGGCGAAGTCGGCGGACAGGATGCTCGGAGCGATGCGACAATCCACGGCGTTCTCCCTCGGGAACACGGTCATTGTACGAAGGCGAGACGATCCGATGGCACGCTACGAGTTCTCCGTTCAGGTAGTCCCGCGCTACCTGCCAGAGCAGTCCGATCCGGAAGAAGGGCGCTATCTGTTCGCCTACACGGTGACGATCCGCAATACCGGCGAGGTGACGGCGCAGCTGCTGTCCAGGCACTGGATCATCACCGACGGCGACGGCGAGATCGAGGAAGTGCGCGGCCCGGGCGTGGTCGGCGAACAGCCGGTGCTGCAGCCGGGCCAGGCCTTCCAGTACACCAGCGGCTGCCCCTTGCCGACGCCGGTCGGCTCGATGCACGGCTCGTATCAGTGCATCGCCGACGACGGCACGGCCTTCGAGGCGGCGATTCCCGAATTCGTGCTGTCGGCGCCGCGCGCGCTGCACTGACGCCGGATCAGCGCCTCGCTCGCGGCTGCGCGGCTACTCCTCCGGCGGCTTGCGGCCGTGGAACATCGTCCACCAGACGATGAACACCAGCAGCCCCAGCGCCAGCAGCGCCTCGAGAACGATCAGCCACACCGGCACGCTCCGTTCCGTGCAAGCCGCGCATTGTAGGGAGCAACTCGCAGCCGCGGCGATCGGCGTCCTCGCGGCGCTGCTGCTCGCCTCCTGCAGTACGGCGCCGACGCCGCAGCCACCGGCGATCAGGACGCTGACCCAGGCGCGCTACCAGCCGATCCCGTACGCGGCCGCGCCAGCCGTCTCCGCCGCCGATCTCGAGGCCGCGTGGCCGGCGCTGCTGGCGACCTGCCGCGGCTTCGAGCGTCGCCGCAAGGATGCCTGGACGGAAGCCTGCACCGACGCTGCCGCCGCCGCGGACACCGCCGCCAGGCGCGCCGTGCTCCAGCGGCGCCTCGATGTCTTTCGCATCGAGAGCGTGACCGTCGAAGACGGCGTTGCCGAGCCGCGCCCGATCGCCACCCAGACCCGCGGCCGCATCACCGGCTACTTCGAGCCGCAGTTAAACGGCAGCCGCAGCCGCGCGGAACCGTTCACCGTGCCGTTGCACCGGCCGCCGCCGGACCTGCTGACGATCGACCTGTCGCCGCTCCATCCGGATCTCGCCGATCGGCGACTGCGCGGCAGGCTGGTGCGATCGGACACGGGCGCGCGGGTCGTGCCGTACTGGTCGCGGGCCGAATTGACCGAGGAACGCCTGCGCGGCGCCGAGCTGCTGTGGGTCGACGACCCGCTCGACGCATTCTTCCTGCAGATCCAGGGCTCGGGCCGGGTGCGGCTGCCGGACGGATCGGTGGTGCGCGTCGGCTACGCCGACAGCAACGGCCACCCGTACCGGTCGATCGGCCGGGTGCTGGTCGAACGCGGCGAACTGGCCCTCGAAGAAGCGACGATGCAGGGCATCACCGCCTGGGCGCGGGCGAACCCGCGCCGCGCCAGCGAATTGCTGAACCAGAATCCGAGCTACGTGTTCTTCCGCGAACTGCCGCTCGGCGATCCGGATGCCGGGCCGGTCGGCGCCTTCGGCGTGCCGCTGACCCCCGGCTACTCGGTGGCCGTCGATCCGCGCTTCATCCCGCTCGGGGCGCCGCTCGTGATCCGCAGCGAGCACCCGGCGACCGGCGCACCTTTGACGCGGCTGGTGCTGGCGCAGGACACCGGCGGCGCCATTCGCGGACCGCTGCGCTTCGATCTGTTCTGGGGCTTCGGCGCCGACGCGTCGCTGCCCGCCGGCCGCCAGCGGCACGAGGTTGAAGCCTGGCTGCTGGTGCCGCGCGGCGTGCGGCCGGAGGCGCTGCTGGCGCGGTAGCCGCTACTTCGACGCGATCTCCTTGAACGTCGCCTCGACCCGCTCGACCGGCACCGCGCCCGGCAGACGGCGGCCGTCGGTGAACACCAGCGTCGGCGTGCCGGAGACGTCGAGCTTGCGCCCCAGTTCGACGTTCTGCTGCAGCGGATCCTTGCAGTCGGCGGCCGCCGCTGCCGGCGCCTTGCCGTTGCGCATCAGGTCGTCCCAGGCTTTGGCGCGGTCCTTGGTGCACCAGACGGCGCGCGACTTCTCCATCGAGTCCTGCGACAGGATCGGGTAGAGGAAGGTGTAGATGGTGACGTTCTTCAGGCCGGCGAGGTCGCGGTAGAGCTTCTTGCAGTAGCCGCAGTTCGGATCCTCGAACGTGACCAGCGTGCGCGAGCCGTCGCCGCGGACGATCTTCACCGCCTGGTCGAGCGGCAGCGACTTGAAGTCGACGCGCAGCAGGTCGTCGCGCTTCTTCGCCGTCAGGTCCTCGCGGGTCTTGGCATCGAGCACGCGGCCGACGAAGGCATGGTTGACCTCCTGGTCGACGTAGAAGATCTCGGTGCCGACGACGATCTCCCACAGGCCGAACGGGGTCCGGGTCACGGTGTCGGCTTTGGCGCCGAAGCGCTGCTCGACCCTGGTGCGGATGCCGTCCTCGACCGAGCCGGGCTTGGGCGCCTGCGCCATCGCCAGCGATGCGATCGCCGACAGCGCGGCGGCAACAATCCACTTCTTCATGAGAATCCCGTCCTCGTGCAAGCGGCGTCAGCCGCGGGTCATCGGTGTCGCCGCCGGCGCGGACGGCCCGGCGGCATGGCGGATCAGTGCATTCTTCAGCGGCGGCAGCGCATCGACGGCCGCCAGGCCGATGTTGCGCAGTTCACGGCTGACGGCGTCGTCGCGCGCGAACAGCCGCGCCAGCGCATGCGTGGCGAACCGCATCAGGCCCACCGGCTCGGCCCGCCGACGCTCGTAGCGGCGCAGCAGCACGGCATCGCCCGGATCGCGCCAGCTTTCCCGGTCGCCCAGAACGCGCAGCAACTCCGACACGTCGGCAAGCCCCAAGTTCAATCCCTGGCCGGCGAGCGGATGAACGACATGAGCGGCGTCGCCGACGAGCGCCAGCCGCGGCCCGGCCAGACGGTCGACCGCCACCCGCCGCAGCGGGAACGCATGCGCCTGACCGGCGCTGCTCAGCGCTCCCAGGTGGGGCTCCGCCCGCGGCGCCAGGCGCGCCGGCAGGCTGTCGCCATCGGCCATCAGCGTCTCGGCCAGCGGCTGCGGCGCCGACCAGACGAGAGAAACGTAGTCGCCCGGCAGCGGCAGCAGGGCGATGACGCCCTGGGCCGGGTCGAACCACTGGAACGCCACGCCCTGGTGCGGCCGCTCGCAGGCCAGGTTGGTCACCACCGCCGTTTGCCGGTACGACAGTTCGTGCGCGGTGATGCCGGCCGCCGCCCGCACCGGCGAGCGGACACCGTCGGCGGCGACGACGAGCCGCGCATCGATCGCGATGCCGTCGGCGAGCAGCAGCCGCGCCGCGTCGTCCTGCTCGTCGATGGCTTCGAAGGGCGCCTCGATCCGCGTCAGCCCGGCGGCAAAGCCGGCCGCCGCCCCCAGCGCACGCAGCAGCTCGGCTTCCTCGGCGATCGTCGCCAGCCGCGGCAGCGCCGCCTGGTAGGCGTCGAAGCGCAGTTCGTTGCCGGCATCGCCGAACACGCGCATCTTCGCCACCGCCTGCACGCGCGAGGCATCGACCGCCTGCCAGACCTTGAGCCGGTCGAGCAGCGCCACCGACGACGGCGCGACGGCATAGATGCGGGCATCGAAAGGTGACGTGGCTTCGGGCCGGTGCAGCGGCGCGCGCGGCCCGACCAGCGCCGTGCGCAGCCCGAGCTGCGCCGCGCCCAGGGCGGTCGCCAGTCCGGCGACGCCGGCGCCGACGACCGCGACATCGAAAGTCGAGTGCTGCACGGCGGCGATTATCGCAGCCGCACCCGCGCCGCCGGCGGCGCGCCGCTGCGCTCCGTGCAAGGCTCGTCCCGCACTGGCCGGCAGGCGACGACAACGCCGGTCAAGGCGGCCGGAGATAATCGCCGCCGCGACGTTCTCCAACTTCGATGACCCGGGTTCTGCTGCTTCTCGCGCTGCTGGCGATGTCGGCCGCCGCCTCGGCGACGACGCTCGACCTCACCCTCGACGGGCGGCCGACGCAGGTCGATGTGTTCGTGCCGCCGGCGCCTGCTCGCGGTGCCGTCGTGCTGGTGCACGGTTTCATGCGCAGCCGGGCGACGATGGTCGGCCACGCGCGGGCGCTGGCGCAGGAAGGTGTCGTCGCGCTGGCGCCCGACATGCCTTACTGGTCCGATTCGCGCGCCAACGCCCGCGCGCTGGTCGACCTGGTGGCGCAGCTTCGCCGCGGCGAGATCGCCGGTCCGATCGAGCGCGTGGTGCTGGTCGGCTTCTCGGCCGGCGCTCTGGCGGCCCTGCTGGCCGCCTCGGCGCCGGGGCTGGTCGGTTACGTCGGCCTCGATGCCTTCGACCGCCCCGGCGGCATCGGCCTGGACGCCGCCCGCAAGCTCAAGGTGCCGTCGAAGCTGCTGCGCGCGCCGCCGTCGTTCTGCAATGCCTACGGCATCTCGGCGCCGTGGGCGTCGGCACTGCCGCCGCCGACCGAAGAGCGGATGATCGACGGTGCCACGCATTGCGACTTCGAGTCACCGACCGACCGCTCCTGCACGCTGTTCTGCGGCGCCGCCGATCCCGCCCGCCAGCAGATCGTCCGGCAGACGCTGATCGACGCCGTGCACGCCTGGCTGCTGCCGCCGCAGCGGACGCACAACGCCAGATGGCTCGACAAGGGCGGCTAGCGGCCGTCGCGCCGCCAGCGCCGCGCCAGATCGGCCAGGTGCGCAACGAGCGCCGCCGCCAGGCTGGCCGCGATCCAGGGCCAGGCGGCTCCAACCAGGGCCGCACGCAGGGCCAGCAGCAGGAACAGCCCGGCGGCGAGGTTGGCGAGCAGGTCCGCCGGCGCAAGGCCGCGGCCTCGCCGCAGGTGCAGCCAGGCGAGCAGCAGCGCTTCGAGCACCATCAGCGCGATCACCGCGTCGACGATCCGTCCGCTCGCGAACATCCCTGCCATCGTGCCTGCCTCCGCCGCGCCCGCGGCCGAAACTATCATGCGCCGCTGGCGAAGTTCGGCGACGTTGATGACACCCGCTCCCGCTGAAACGCTGCGCGCCGCCACCCGTGGCCTGCATGCCGCCGTCGAGCGTGCCGGCATCATGCCGAACCTGCTGCGCGGCGCGCTCGACCGCGACGGCTACTGCCGGCTGCTGCGCAACCTGCACGAGATCTACCGCACCCTCGAACCGGCGCTGCTGCGCCATGCCGCGCGGCCGGCGGTGGCGCCGGTGGTGCTGCCGGAGCTGTTCCGAACCGATGCGCTAAGCGATGACCTGGCGACGCTGCACGGAGCCGCATGGCCGCAGCTGCCGTCGATGCCGGCGACCCGGATCTACGTCGAGCGCCTGCGGCAGATCGATCGCGACGATCCGCCGCTGCTCGTGGCCCACGTCTACGTCCGCTACCTGGGCGATCTCAGCGGCGGCCGGATCCTGCGCCGGATCGTGGCCGACAGGCTGGCACTCGCCGGCAGCAGCGGCCTGCGCTTCCACGACTTCGGTGGCGACGAGCGCGCCGCGGCGCTCGCCGCTCGCCTGCGCCGCGGCATCGACGACGCCTGCGCCCTGCCGCCGCTCGACGCGATCGTCGCCGAGGCGCAGCAGGCCTTCCGGCTGCATGCGCGGCTGTTCGAGGAGCTCGCGCGCTGACGCCGGCCGGCGCTCAGACGCCTCGCGTCAGCCTGCGCACCTGACCGTACAGTTCGGCGGCGCGGCGCGTCGCCGCCCTCAGCTCCTCGAGCAACGGCGCCACCGCGGTGCCGCTGGCGCCGTCGCTGATGTCCATCGCGGCGACGCTGGCGTTGGCGATCAGCGCCCGCACGACTGCATCGGCCGATGGCGCCGGCAGACCGGGCGCTGCCGCATCCGACAGCGACTCCTCGAGCCGCTGCCTTGCCGCTCGCGCCCGCCGCGCCTCGCTGATGTCGACCAGGGTGAGCACGAATCCCAGCGTCCCGGCGGCGCCGGGTACGAAGTCGAGGTGGGCCGCCACCGGCAGCGGTTCGCCCGCCGCCCGGGCGAGCAGCAGTTCACCGCGCCAGGCCTGCTGGCGGGAGCGCACCATCGCCATCGCCGTTCGCAGCGCCTGCGGATCGGTGAACAGCGCCGCGGCGGCGTCGATCCCGGAGCAGCGCTCGTTGCCCTGGCCGACGAGGGAGGTGAACGCCTCGTTGCAGAACAGGGCGCGGCCGCCGGCATCGGCGATCAGCACCGGCTCGGTCGAGTTGTCGATCGCCGCCCGCACCTGCGCCAGCTGGTGCTCGCCGATCAGCAGCCGCACCGCGTGCACCTGAACGATGATGTCGGCCAGGGAGCCGCCGATGGCGCGCGCCGTCGCCAGGTCGGCACTCGACCACGGCGACGCCGTGCCGCGCACGATCTCGGACCAGGCGGCGAACGACCGCCGCGGCGACAGCTGCAGCGGATCGTTCGTCACCAGCGCCGGCTTGGTCGGGTCGCCGGCCCAGGTCACCGACTGCAGCTGCTCCTTGCGCAGCCACAGCAGGAAGTCGGGCCGGCTGTGCGACAGCCGCACCGCCAGCACGCCGCTCGCGGTCGGCGTCAGGGTGTCGAGCGCCGGGTTGGCGCGCGCCACCGAGGCGCAGCAGAACATGCCGTCGAAGCGCTGCGTGCCGATCCAGGCCAGCAGCGCCCGCAGCTCCGGCGTCGACGGCACCTCGCCGGCGGTGAGGATCTCGCCGTCGTAGGCGAGCACGGCGCCGGTGGCCTCCAGCGGCTGCAGCAGATGGCGCGGATTGCGCAGCAGCGCCAGCCTCCAGTCGCCTTCGGTGGAGGTGGCGTCGATCAGCCGCTGCTCGAGACGGCGCACCAGGATCGCCACCTGCGCATGGGCGTAGTTCTCGATCGCGGCGATGCGGGTCGACACCACCTCGGCCAGCATGCCGCAGGCGGCGCGCAGCGACAGCCGCAGGTTGCGCGGCGCGTAGTGGTGGCAGGCGATCAGGCCCCACAGCCTTCCCTCGCGGACCAGCGAGGCGACCAGCGTCGCCGTCACGCCCATGTTCTTCAGGTACTGCAGGTGCAGCGGCGACATGCTGCGCAGGCTGCACAGCGACATGTCGAGCTCGCCGCCGGTCGATGGCAGCAGGCGCGGCACGAGCGGCGACGGCGCGTAGTGCACGTCGACCAGCACGCGGACGCGATTGCGCAGATACAGCTCGCGCGCCCGCTGCGGGATGTCGGACGCCGGATAGTGGTGGCCGAGCAGCGATTCGAGCCGCGGATGACGCGCCTCGGCGATGATCCTGCCGTGGCCGTCGGGGTCGAACTTGTAGACCATCACCCGGTCGTAGCCGGTCAGATCGCGGACGCACTGCACCGTCGCATCGGCGAGGACCGGAACCGTCGCCGCCGCCGACAGCCGCTCGACCGCCGTCGTCAGTTGCCGCACCAGCGCGTCGCCATCGGGATCGACGGTCTCGGCGGCGCCTGGTCCGGGCCGGATCGGCTCCAGCTCGACGATCACCATGCCGTCGGCGTTGCGATGCACGGCGCCTTCGACCTCGAACGTCCGTCCGCCGATGTCGACCCGGCATTGCAGCGGCGCCGGCGCGCCGGCGCCAAGGGCCAGCGCCTCGGCGACCGCCGCTTCGAGCCGGGCGCCGAAGTCGGCGAGCGGCCGGCCGGACAGTTCGCGCGCAGGCAGGCCGAACAGCGCCGCGGTGCTTTCGCTCGCCTGCTGCACCGTCAGCCTGTGCTGGTCGAGCACCAGCAGGGCGCCGTGCGGCTGCACCGAGCCGGCGAGGTGGATCAGCTCGCGCTCGCAGTTGGTGAGATCGGCCTGGCCGAAGGCCGGACTGTCCAGCACCGCAATGTCCCCAGTCCGCAGCGATCCGGCGGGCCGGTCGCGGGCGGTGTTACGGCACGCGGCGTGCATGCGCCCCGTGCTCCCGGCTTCGGCGGTGCACTGCCGCCGATCAGCCGCCGGCGATGCTAGCCCCGATTGTCCGCCGGCGGGGAAAACCCGCCGGCTTCGAGGCCATGCCGCTGCAGGCGCAGCTCCAGGCTGTGACGGCTGACGCCGAGCAGGGCGGCGGCGACGTCGAGGTCGCCGGCGACACGCTCGACCGCGGCGGCGATGAAGTGCCGCTCCGCCAGTTCGGTCACCTGGCGCAGCAGCCGGGGCAGCGGTTCCTGCCCCATCTGCACCGACAGCCGATGCACCGCCCGCGACAGCTCGTCGAGCAGCACCGGCGGCGCCGGCGCGCGCTCGGCCACCCGGCGGACGGTGAAACCGACATGCTGCTGGTCGGTCTCGTCGAGCAGCGCCGCCGAGATCTCGACCTCGATCCGGCGCGCGTCCGATGCGCGCATCGTCGCCGCTAGCTGCGGCGCGATGCCACGGCTGCGCACCTGCGCCAGGATCGCGGCGAGGTCGTCGTCGGACTCGCCGACCCACCGCGCCAGCGACATGCCCTTAAGCAGCGCCTCGTCGCGCAGGCCGCACAGTTCGGCGAAGGCCGGATTGGCCATGACGACATGTCCGGCGCCGTCGGTGATCACGACGCCGTCCGGGATCCGTTCGACGAGCTCGGCAACCGGCGTCGAGGCGGCGTCGATGTCGACCGGATCGGCGGCCCGCGCGCGGACCAGCAGATGCACCTCGCCGTCGCTGCGGAACGGCGCCGCCGACACGCTGACCGTCGCCGCCCGCAGTTCGGCCCTTGCCCTCGCTTCCGCGGGCCGGCCGGTTTCGCGCGCCTGCACGAGGAGCGCCTCGACTCCCGGACGCGATGAACGATCGATCAGCGCCACCAGCGGACGGCCGGACATGGATTCGGCCGACAGCCCGAAGATCTGCGCCGCGGCGCGGTTGGCTTCGACGATCTTCAGCGATCGCGCGTCGACCACCATCACCGCATCGGTCGCCACCTGGAACAGCATCCGATAGCGGGCCTCGTTCTGCCGCTTCTTCCAGTACTCGCGCTCCATCTGCTGCTGCGTGTCGACGAAGCGCTTCTGGATCGCGTTCACCGCCCGCAGATCGCGACCGACGGCCAGCACCGGGCCATAGCTGCCGAGTCGGACCGCGGCGTAGGCGACCGGTACGTCGACCCCGTCGAGCGTCAGGTTGACCTCGCGCCGGCGCGAAACGCCGGCATCGATCGCTTCCTGGAGCAGGGCCTCGATCTTGCCGCGCGTCTCTTCGCTGGCCGTCTCCGCCCAAGGGCGGCCCACCCAGTGCTCGGCCGTCGCCGGCAGCGGCTGGCCGCTGCCGAAGGCGACGTTCCTGATCACCCCGCTGACGTCGACGACGAGCGCAATATCCCCCGCCACCGACGCGAAGGCCTGCGCCAGTTCCGGTGCCATCTGCGACAGGGCACCGAGATCCGCCGGCGAAGCCGGCTGCTTGGTCAAGGTCAATCTCCTTCGGAGCGCGAGGCTGCCGCGCTCACAGGCTGCGGGACGAACCGGGCGGTCCGCCGGCCGCAGCACGCCGCCGGTTCGCTCGCAGCGCCGCCGGAGAACCCGGCGGCCTCGACGATTCGCGACTTCGGCGTCGTTTGCCTTGGACTCAGTCAAGACAGGGGCGATTTTAGTTCACATGGCACGTTCCACGAGACATTGCGAGCAGGAATCGGTCCCGCTGCCGTCCATCAGCAGCCGCCGGACGGCGCCTCGAGCCGAACGGCGGCGAGATTGCGCGTCGCCATCAGGCGCGAACGAGGCCGAGCAGGTGCGCCACATCCTTGACGAAGATCCGCACATGGGCCATCGGCCGGGCGCGCACCAGCTTCTTGTGCATGTACGCCTGCCAGGTCAGCTGCTGCACGTCGGGATCGCGGCAGATGCTGACGAAGCGCTCGCGCCGCCTGTCGCTCGAATACCAGAAGCGCTGCATCAGGCCGAGGATCCAGAACACCCGGCCGTGCGCGCGCATGAAGCGCCGGCGCGCCTGGCCCAGCGCCCGCGCGTCGCCGCTGGCGAGGTACTCGCCGACCGCCTCGGCCGCCAGCCGGCCGCCGGT